>JAGWQP010000320.1 GCA_028876805.1 Acidobacteriota bacterium
AGCGGCTTTCAATTCCCCGCTCCGCTAAAAAACGCGTCATCTGCTTGCCGCCGCCATGGACGACGACCAGGCGCACGCCGCCTTGAACAGCGGCAGCGATCTGCTCCGCCAGCCGATCGCGAGAATCGGCCGTGTCGAGCAGCGTGCCCCCAAGCTTGACCAGAAGCTTCACAACAGGCCCTCGGTTTCGGGATAGCCGAGCATCAGGTTCATGTTCTGGACGGCTTGGCCGGCGGCGCCTTTGACCAGGTTGTCGATGGCGCAGACCACAACTGCACGCCCGGTTGTGGCGTCGAAGGTGACGCCGATGTCGCAAAAGTTCGTGCGGCACACTCCCCGCAGGTCAGGCATGTGCCCGGGGTTGTAGAGCCGGATGAATGGCTCACCAGCGTAGCGTTGTTCATAAATCTCGATGAGATTCGCAGCGCTTTCGACGCCGACAGCGCGAAAATAGATGGTCTCGAGGATGCCGCGTTTGAGCGGTAGCAACTGAGCCGTGAAGCTGAACTCACGCTCCGCGAGGCCGGAGATTTCTAACACCTCGGGGACGTGCCGGTGCTTCAGGATGGAGTAGGCGGAAAAATTCTCCGTCACTTCACAAAAGCTGGTCTCAAGCGAGGGCTTGCGGCCGGCGCCACTGACCCCGGATTTGGCATCGCAGACGATGCCGGCGGCGCGGTCGACAACGCCGGCTTCGACCAGAGGCCGAATCGCGAGGTTGGCGGCGGTCGGGTAACAGCCTGGATTGGAAACCAGGCGGGCACCCCGGATGCGCTCACGGCAGAACTCCGGCAGACCGCATGCGGCTTCGGCGAGCAGCGCCGGCTGGGTGTGCGGTGCCTTGTACCAAGCCGTGTAATTCTCCGGCGTGCGCAGCCGGAATGCGCCGCTCAAATCCACGATTCGCGCACCCGCGTCGAGCATCATCGGCGCCAGTTCCATTGAAACATCCGGCGGGGTGGCCAGGAAGACCAGCTCGATTCCTTCGCGCCGGACCGCGTCGGCCGTACAAGGAAACCGCGGCAGCGATTTGCCGTTGCGGATGGCGATCGGATCGAAGTGGTCGTCGCGGTGTTCGAGCAGTACCGGCGCTACCGATCGGTGGCGCGCAAGAATCCGCACCAGTTCCGCGCCGCTATAGCCGCGGTGTCCAACGATGCCGACCCAAGGCCCCTTCATGACTAATTATTCTCTTCCATGAATAAATATACCATAACCTCTCGGTCAGATCCTGACTGCTTACGGTAGTGTTGGCTGAATTTTCCACGCAGAATTTTGCGGGAAAACACCGTCAGATCAGCTGAAGGCGGGCGAGAAAGGAGGTCATGGAGGAGGCAGGGAGCCAGGGCTGCCATGGGCGGCGCTCGAGGTTGCGTGAGCGCTGAAGATGGTCCTCGGGAAACTCCAAGAGCATGCAACTGAGGCTGAATTTCGACCGGCGATGCGCGATTTCGCAATCGCCGGCGGATTCCGGTGAGTACCGTACGGCGCACCAGATCTGGCGGCACTCCGACCGCGCTTGGCGACCGTCGGGCGGAACCTACCGGGTCGTTGATCGCCCTTGGTGGATGCTACCACTTCGATCACCTATCGGTAACTTTACCAGACTCTGGATTCGCGTCACAACCCTAATCGTTCGAGCAAGTTGCGTGCACCATGGGCGGGAAGCCGGCGGAAGCGTGGCCTGCCGATGCTTTCGTGGCAAGGGCCGGTCGGTCCGGTTTCCAGGAGCCGCACCGCTCGCACAGCCCCTCGAGGCTCTCGTCGGCGAGGGAAGGTCATTTTTGTGTAAGCCACAGTCGACGATTGGCCGTGACGAGCGTAAAGAGGGCGGCGAAACCGGCCAGAGTGCCGAGCGAGGCGCCCGCGCCGATCCACTCCGGCTGCGAGAGACCAAACCGGAGAGTCAAGCTGACGTTCAGCAGAATCGGGATGACGGCAGCGAGGACCGGCGGCCAGCGATGGTCGAGCGCGAACAGGGAGCGAGAGAGGATCTCAAATAGGCTCCAGCCGATCAGGCTGGGGCCGAGGCCGAGAAAGACGGCCGAGACCAGTCCCGTCGAGTCCGCCGTGAAACTTCCCCGCTGGAAAAACAGAGCAATCACCGGGTGACGGAGCGCGAGCGCAAACGCGCAACCCACCACTGCGACCAGCGCGGCCAAGGCGAGCGTGCGGCCGATGAGCCGGAAGGCGTCGCGCAGCCGGCCAAGGCTTCGCAGGCGGGCGATCTCGGGCAACAGCGAATTGGAGAAGGGCTGGACCACCAGAGCCAGTGGCACGCCGACCCCGCGGATGCAGTATTCCAACGCCGCGGCTACTCCCGAGCCAGCGTGAGTGGCATAGGCTCGCGTGAAAGTGATGTTCAGGCCGAGCGCCGTGGCATAAACGAGGAAGAAGGCCGGCTTGAACAGGATCTCCCCCCAGTGGAGATCGCAGGCAGCGAGCTTCGCGTCCCGCAGGCTGGAGCGGCCGACATAGGCCACGATGCCGAGTTGCGCGCACGCGCCGGCGGTAAAGCCGATGGCGAAGGCGTAGACACCCAACAGTTGCCACAGGGTCAAGGCAGCGACGATGATCCACACATTGATCGAGGCCTGGTAAAACGCCGTTGGGGCAAAGCGCCGCTCCGTATAAAGAAGAGCCGAGTAAAGGGCGGCCAGGCCGGCGGCAGCGCTGGAGACAGCGAGGATCCGCAACAGGTTGACGGCAACCCGAAAGGCCTCGGCGTCGAGCCCCGGCGCGAGCGCGCGCATCAACCAAGGGGCGGCCAGCATCAGGCAGGCGGCAAAACCCCCGAACACCCAAACAAAGGTGCCGCGCAGTTTCAGAAAAAGGGCGGCCCGCTCCCCATCTCTGCGAGCCGTCAACATGGGCACGAACGCGAACAGCATGCTGTTGGTGAGCACGGAGTTCACTGTGTCGAGCGGGCCCATGGCGACCGCCAGGGAATCGGCCCGAGTGTGCGTGCCGAGCAGGTAGGCGGTGAGCGCGACGCGAGCGAAGCCGATGACGTTGCCAGCGAGAATGCCGCCGGCCAGCGTTAATCCGCCGCGGACCACGGAATGGTCCACGGCGCGTGCGAACAAATTCTCAGGCGCCAGCGCGGGACTTGGTGGCGTGGAACTCAGTCAAACCTCGAATTGCGCGGCGGAGCTGTCGAGTGACCCGCCTTCGAACCTAGGGATCAGGCCCTCGCTGCAGCCGCGCTCTTGGCGGCGGATAACGCCGCTTCGTAATTAGGGAAATCGGCCACTTCCTTGACGTACTCCACGTGGCGGATCTTGTTGTGCTGGTCGAGCACGAAAATGGCCCGGCTTTCGATGCGCATGTCCTTGATCAGCGTTCCGTAGGCCGTTCCGAAGGAACCCTCGCGGTGGTCGGAGAGCATTTTCACCTTGTCCACGCCAAAAGCGCCGCACCAGCGCTTCTGGGCAAAGGGGAGATCCATGCTGACGGTGATGATATCGACATCCGGCAGTTTGGCGGCTTCTTCATTGAACCGCTTGGTCTGGGCGTCACACACAGGCGTATCGAGTGACGGCACGACGCTCATGATGCGGACATGGTTGCCGGTGTCTTTCAGAGTGACGGGCTTGAGCGCGTTGTCGACAAGCGAGAAATCCGGAGCCGTGTCTCCGGGTTTCAGTTCGGGTCCGATCAGCGTCAGGGGATTACCTCTCATCGTCGTCGCGCCTGGTCTTTCCATGCATGCCTCCTCAGTTGGCCGCTTCGGTTGGGGTCGCGGCTCGGTCTTTTTTTCCGTGAAGTGACTATTGTAGCAACTCGGTCAGCGCGCCAACCTCGGAGACCGGCAATTGGCAGGTGAAATTCCGGCAAACATATGCCGCCGCGCGTCCGCCGAGCGGATGCATGGCTGCGATGGCGGGGATGCCGAGCGCCAGAGCCGCGCGGGTTTTTTCGGAATCGACCAGCAGCACGATGCGGTTCGGGTCAAAGCGCGCGTGGACCGCCCGGACGAGCGCCTGCGTATCCGGCGCGCCGCGGTCGCCGGCGATGATGATCTCACGCGGTTCGCTCAGGCGGAACTCGCAGGCGGCGAGCATTTGCGGGACGGCCACGGGAGCGACCGAAAGACGCGGACCGAAGACCGCGAGCAGGCGGTCGGCGGACTCCTGAAAACCGGGACGTCCCGTGATTCGCGCGAGGCGCAGAAGGTTGCCCAAGGCCACCGAGTTGCCGGAGGGCTCCGCGCCGTCGTAATCGTCCTTGATCCGCAGAACGAGGCTGGCGTCGCCCGCCGAGGTGCTGAAGAAGGCCCCCTGCTCGCGATCCTCAAAAAGCTCCTGCTGCTTCTCGGTAAGCCGGATGGCGAGATCGAGGTGTCGCCGGTCAAACTGCGCTTCGTAAAGATCCAGCAAAGCCTGGGCGAACAGCGCGTAGTCGTCGAGAAAGCCGGCAATGAGGGCTTCGCCCTCGCGGTAGCGGCGCTCGAGAATACCGGTTTGGGAGTCGTACAGGCAAGCGATAATAAACTCGGCGGCCCGACGCGCGGCTTGTGCATAGACCGGCTCATCCAAGACCGCGCCACCTAAGGCGAAGGCCGAAATCATGAGGCCGTTCCAGGCGGTCAGGATTTTGTCATCGCGGTGTGGGCGGATGCGCTGAGAACGGGCTTGGAAGAGCACGCGCTCAGCTTTCGCGACTTCCGTACGAAGTTGGTCCAGAGTCACCCTAAAGTGGGCGGATGTTTCCTCCAATGTGTGAGCCCGGTAGAGGATATTTTTGCCGCTGAACTCGCCGTGGGGGTCCTGCGAGACGTTTCCGGCCTCCTCAACGCCGTAGCGAAAGGCGAACCAGGAAGCGGCCGGCTCGCCAACCAGCGCTCGGACCTCGGAGGCCGACCAGATGTAGAACGCTCCTTCCCCCTTTTCTGAAGGCCGCGCCGGGTCGATCGCGCTGTCGGCATCCTCGGCCGAGTAAAAGCCGCCGCCCGGGTCGGCGAGGTCGCGGAGGACATAATCGAAGATGCTGCGGGCCGTAGCGGCAAAAGCGGCGTCACCGGTGATCTGAAATGCCTCCAGGTACGAGACGGCAAGCTGCGCCTGATCATAGAGCATTTTTTCGAAGTGCGGCACGAACCAGCGCTCGTCGACCGAGTAGCGATGGAAGCCACCGCCCAAGTGGTCGCGCATACCGCCTTTCGCCATTTCCCGGAGGGTGACGAGCACCATCTCGAGGGCTTCGCCGTTTTTGGTGCGCGCGTAATAGCGCAGGAGGAAGTTGTGTATTACGGGACGCGGGAATTTCGGAGCGCCGCCGAAACCGCCCAGGTGCGTGTCGAAAGTCCGGCGAAACACGAAGAAGCCACTATCGAGCGAAGCCGGATCGAGGATCGCAGCGCCTGGCCGCGGAGATCGAACGGAAGTACTCTTGTGAAGCTGCTCTAGGATATCGCGCGCAGAGTCGAGGATCTGATCGCGCTGCGAATTCCATGCCGATGCCAGTTGAGTCAGGACGGAGCCAAAGCCCGGCTGGCCCCAACGGTTTTCGGGAGGAAAGTAGGTTCCGCCGAAAAAGGGCTTCCGGTCGGGCGTGAGGAAGACCGACATTGGCCAGCCGCCGGCGCCAGTGGTGGCCTGGACGAAGGTCATATAGACGCGGTCGACATCGGGGCGTTCTTCGCGGTCGACTTTGATGGGAACAAAGTCGCGATTGAGCCGCGCGGCGATCTCGTCGTTTTCGAACGATTCGCGCTCCATCACATGACACCAGTGGCACGTGGAGTAGCCGATGGAGAGAAAGATGGGCTTGTTTTCGGAACGAGCTTTCGCAAAAGCCTCGTCCCCCCAGGGATACCAGTCCACGGGGTTGTGGGCGTGCTGAAGCAGGTACGGACTTTTTTCTTTGGCGAGACGGTTGGTATACATGGCGGCCGTCGGGCGCTTCGCGCCCGGTACAATGCGGAGCCCCATCCACTAGTTTAGAAAATACGTGCGGTACAGGGTGTCGCGCTGCTTCGGAATGAATCCGGCGTCGCGGATGAGGCGGCGCAGCTCTTCTTCGCTGGCACGATGGTGCGCGCCCGCGGCCGAGACTACATTCTCCTCAATCATGATACTCCCCACATCGTTGCCTCCGAAGCGAAGGCCGAGCTGGCAGGTCTTCAGACCGGGCGTGACCCAGGAGGACTGGATGTGTTCGATGTTTTCCAGGTAAATGCGCGAGATGGCCAGCATTTGCAGATACTCGACGGCGGTCGCCTCCTCTTTGACAAAGCGTCCGAGCGACGTGTTTTCGCGCTGGAAGGGCCAGGGGATGAAGGCGGTGAAGCCGCCGGTCTCTTGTTGCAGATTGCGGATAACATCGAGATGATTCAGGCGCTGCTCGAAGGTCTCGCCACAGCCAAACATCATGGTGGCGGTAGTTCGCATGCCGAGCTGATGCGCGGTGCGATGCACGTCCACCCATTCCTGAGTCTTGCACTTGAGCCGGGCGATGCGATGCCTCACGGCATCGTCCAGGATCTCGGCGCCGCCGCCCGGGATGGAATCGAGGCCAGCATCCCGCAGCCGCGCGATGGTGTCGCGCAGGCTCAATCCACTGACCTCGGCGATGTTGGTGACTTCGGGCGCGGAGAGGCAGTGCAGATGAATCGGGAAGCGCTGCTTGATCGCGCGGAAGAGATCCTCATACCACTCGATTTTCAGATCCGGATGCAGGCCGCCCTGCATGAGCACGCCCGTGCCGCCCAGCTCGATGGTTTCCTGGATCTTCTGATAGATCACCTCGTTCGGCAGGAGGTAACCTTCGGCGTGGCCCATGGGCCGGTAAAAGGCGCAGAAGCTGCAATACTCGGTGCAGAAGTTGGTGTAGTTGATATTGCGATCGATGATGTAGGTAACGATGCCCTCGGGGTGCCACTGGCGGCGGACGGCGTCGGCGGCCATCCCGAGACCGATCAGGTCATCGGAACGGAACAAATCGAGCCCTTCTTCCCGAGTCATCATTCTTAACAAGATACCAGACCCGGGACGCGGCGCAGGTTCGCACTCGGCGCGGGCGGATTACTGAATGAGCAACTTCTCCAGGCGTTCCGCCTGGAGCTCGGCTTTTTCGACGAAGCTCTTAGCTGAGGCCGCGTCTCGGGCATTCAATGCCGTGTTCGCCTCATCGAGGTAATTGTCCATCAAGCTTTCGGCCTCGACCATATCGCTCGCCAGGTATAGCCCGCGAGCGGCCTGGGCACGCTCGAGAGTCCGCAACGTCGAGTGAATCGCGTCGCTGCGGAGGCCGAGCCGAATCAGCTGCTCGCGGGTCTCATCGAACTCGGCACCGCGGGCAACTGGCGAGGGTGGCGGTGGCCGCACCGCAACCGCCGGTTTGGACTGGACGGGCAAGACGATCTGCTTCGGTCGGGTTGTCTTCGGCACACGTTTGGAACCGACGGCGATTTCAACCGAGCCGGCCGAGTGCGGCGTCGGAGCAGACTGGGTGGACGCCACTGAGGAAACCGGCGTTTTAACTGGGTGCGTCAACGGCACCGCCTGGGTGCTGCGCCACGGGCCGAGTTGCGTAATGGCGATTGCGGCCGCGGCCATCGTTACCGCGCCCAGCGCCATCCCTCCGCGCCACCCTCTCGCCTGCCGCGCGCCACCCGGCGCCTTCGCCGGAGTGGGCCGGGCAACGGCAGCGGGCTGCGCGGTCGGTGGCATCGCTCCGGCCACGTCGGTGAGCGCCTCATGAAATGCGGCCGCGGTCTGGAATCGCCCATCCGGACTCTTGGCGACCGCCTTTAGAATCAGATCGCTCAGCGCCTTCGGCAACTGCCGATTCACCTCCAGCGGCGGCACCGGGATCTCTTTCACGTGCGCAAACATAATCGAAAACCGGTCTGGGCCGTCGAAAGGCTTTTTGCCGGTCACCATTTCATACAGCGAGATCCCCACCGAGTACAGGTCGGCCCGCTCGTCCACTGTGGCCGCGCCCTGGATCTGCTCGGGTGCTATATAGTACGGCGATCCCAGGGTCGTGTCGTTCAAGGTCAGGCCATGGTCGGTGATCCCCTTCGCGATGCCGAAATCCAGAAGCTTGACCACGCCCGCAGGAGTGAGCATCATGTTGGACAGCTTGACGTCGCGGTGAATCACGCCGTGGCCGTGCGCGTACTCGAGCGCTGACAGAACCTGCGTCGTGTAGTCCATGGCGGTCGCGGGCGCAAGCGGCCCGGCTTCGAGCTTATCCAACAGCGTGATGCCTTCCACCAGCTCCATCACCAGCAGGAGTTGGTTTCCGACACGCAGCGCCGTTCGGAAGCTGGCGATGTTGGGGTGCTCCAGACCGGAATGCACCCTGATCTCCCGCATGAAGCGTTCCGCCAGTTTGGGCTCGTTCGCCAAGTCGGGCAACAGGACTTTCATCGCTTCGAACCGCTCGGTAATGACGTTCTGGACTTTATAGACTTTTCCCGTGCCGCCGGAGCCGACGACGCCGATGACCCGGTAATCGCCGACTGTCGCCCCGATCTCGAGTTCCATGGTGCCGCCTATTGTCTCTTTCCCGCAGTCCCAACCGAGTATGTTGACCCGTAAACAGCTCAATCGTACACTGCGCACGCTTTCGTTAGACTCCGACGGCGGCTCGCAACTGTTGGAAATCGCACCGAGAGTGCAGGTATTTCCGGTCACTGCGCCGACAAGTGGCCGGCCGAAGCTGGAATTATGAGCGCAAGCTACACATTCTGCGCGAGCCTGGAGGCCGAAGCGGCCGTTCCCAGAACGGGACTCTTCCGTACGCTCGACGACTGGCGATCAGGTGAAGTCCTTTGGGCTTTCGACCCAGCCCCGAACGGTCACCACACGCCGACGAGTCAACCGGCTCGGCTCACCCTCTGGCGATGAGGTGCGCGAGGTGAGAGCAGAAGCCTTTGCTTCTATGCCGCTTCAACTCCGGCGGCGTCGTAGGCGCCACTGGTCTCGGTGCTGTCAATGTATAAGAGTAAGAGTATAAGAGCAGGTCCGGGCCCGACGCTAGGCCGCGCTTGAGACCACACCCTCGCGCTCGAGTTCCTTGACACACAGATACAGGTCGAACAAGGGAGTGGGATCCCCTTTGCCCCAGCGGTTCACCCGCCACTTGGCGCGAAGGTAACCGACCTCGGGCCGCTCGGACAGGTCCAGCATAACCTGGTACGTGCCGCAATAAAACTTCTGAGGGAATGCTACCAGGGGTTTGTTTCCCCACTCCGTTCCGTCGGCCGAGCCCCAAACAGAGAGGTCCAAACTTTCCTGTTCGATGATCCTTGTGATGCCCAGGGTGAGGATCAGCACGCCACCCTGATTTGCGCCGAGGCCCATAACGGGCCCCGCACCGGCTTCGCGGATTGTGGTCTCAGGCAAAACAAATTCCGGAAGCACTGGTAATCCTGGCCGCATCAGACAATCGCATCCTCTTCGAGGAGACTTTTCGGATGATGCCGTACCAATTTTAGTTTCCCACACTTCTTGCGCAAACAAAAGCGCGGTTAGGCGCTTTTGGTGGTGCCGCGCACATGAGCGGTATGCCGAAATGGCATCCGCTGACCCGCCGAAATGACCGACCGAGAACTCGACAG
Source organism: Acidobacteriota bacterium (assembly GCA_028876805.1). Lineage (GTDB taxonomy): Bacteria > Acidobacteriota > Terriglobia > Bryobacterales > Bryobacteraceae > PSRJ01. Next base: position 9,572 of record JAGWQP010000320.1, read on the forward strand.
ATCCGTCATGACATAATAGGCGCCGCAGGAAGTTACCCAGAGAAAAGGCCATGCCACAGCTACCGCTAGCCACAAAGAAAGTATTAACGCTCGACGCGGCAAAGCAGATCGCGGCGGCGGCACACGAGGAAGCGCGCAAGAACCACTGGGCGATGGCGATTTCGATCGTGGACGATGGCGCCCACCTGTTGTATCTGGAGCGCATGGACGGCGCGCAGATTGCGAGCGTGATCGTGGCGCAGGACAAGGCTGCCACGGCGGTGCGCTTTAAGCGTCCGACCAAAGCTCTGGAAGAAGCCGTGGCCGGCGGGCGCTTTGTCGTAATGAAGCTGGCGGGTGCTACGCCGATTGAGGGCGGGCTGCCGATCGTGGTGGAAGGAGAGGTCATCGGCGGGATCGGCGTCAGCGGCGCGACCGGTCCGCAAGACGGTCAAGTGGCGGCGGCAGGGCTGGCGGTATTGAAGGCAATGGCATGATGGGCGCGCAGGCGTCGACCCGACTTTTTTCCTTCAGGTCCCGCTACGGGTAGAGGCGGCGATAGAGGTCGGCGTTGCGCAGAACGGCTTGCACGTATTCGCGGGTTTCGGTGAAAGGAATGGATTCCACAAACTCCGCCGGCTCGCGGTAAGTCCTCCACGCCAGCCACTCGGCGGCACGGTTGGGGCCGGCATTGTAGGCCGCCAGGGTCTGCTCCAGGCGGCCGCCATTCTCATTGAGCATAGACCGGAGGATGGTGGCCCCGATTCTGAGATTGGTGACGGGCTGGAACAGCGCGCGATCGGTGAAACCCGACACGCCTGCACTGCGCGCGAACAGGCGTCCGGTGGCCGGCCTTACCTGGGTGAGTCCGTAGGCGTTGGCGTGCGAGAGGGCCTGGGGATCGAACTCCGATTCCTGACGAATGAGGCCGGCCAGCAGATACGGGTCTAAGCCGCGTGCCTGCGCCGCGGCAACCACGTCACGGCGATAGGGCAAGGGAAACAGCAACTCCCAGAATTGACGAGGCGCGGCAGCCAGCGCGAGGTTGAGATAATCGCCTGACATGGACTTCATGATGCGCAAGCCCAGGTAAGGTTCCTCCGCGGCGGCGGCCATTTCCATGGCGAGCAAGACCGGTTGTCCACCGTTGCGAGCGCCAAAGCGGAGTTCGGCGTCCGCCAAGTCCGCGAGGCCAGCCGTCCGCAGCAGTCGCGAACGATCGATGCGAACGGTGGTCGCGGTTCGTGGCTCAGCCACCACGTGTTGCCCTCCGGGCAAGGAAAGGGTCGCCAAATACTGCTCCACCTTTTCGGGGGCGCCGGCCGCCCGAAGTTGCGGACCGTCAAGGCGAGCGCGTGCCAAAGTGACATAGTAGGCATTCGGGAAAGTCTGGGTTAAGCGCTGGTAGAAAGCGCGTGCGGACGCAGCGTCGCCGGCCGTTTCGGCGCGGCGCCCGAGGAAGTAGAGCGCCGCCGCTGCGGTGGCGGCACCTGGATATTTGTGGAGATGCTCCCGCAGAAGATCGGTGGCATCCGCTTGATCCGTCAGATAGGCCTGGAAAGCCACCTTCCAGTGGGACGGAGCAGCCGCGGCGTCGTCGGGGAAATCCTCATACACGGCCCGATAGAGCGACACATACTTGTCGGGGCGGTTTTCCAACAAGAAGCGATTCCCGGCAGATAAGAGGGCCTTCAATCGCCAGGACGATCGGGGATAGACGCTCGTCAATCGCTTCACGGCCGCGAGCATTTCGTCATCGTCGGTGAATTTGCGGGCGCATTCGGCCAGGTAATAGAGGCGTTCGGCATCGGCCTCCGACTGAGGGAGTTCGAGCGAAGTCAGGTACGGATAGGCGGCGGCGGTATTGCCATTCAGATAATCGGCGACACCGATGCGGACTCGGGCTTGGTCGCGTTCGAGTCCGGTGAGCTGGCCGAGCAACGATTGATACTCATGGCCGGCTTCCGGATATTTTTGGGCGTCAAGCAGACGGTCGGCACGCCGCAGCATCTGGCGCGGCAGGGCCGGCGGGTAGTTGGCGCCCATGGCGTCCTTCAGCATCGCCAAGGCGGCGGCCGCCCGCGAAGCGGCATC
>JAGWQP010000321.1 GCA_028876805.1 Acidobacteriota bacterium
CAGCGGCCACGAGGTTGTGCTGATCGACGGCAACACGCAACCGATGAGCGACGCCGAACTGGTTCAGTTCATCCTCGACCAGCAGATCGGGCTGGTCGGAATCGGCGCGATGACCCGCATGATCGCCAAAGCGTACCGCGTGGCTGATGCCGTCCGCGCAGCCGGCATTCCCGTGGTGATGGGTGGGCCGCACGTGACGGAGATTCCGGACGAAGCTCTCGGGCGCAGCGGCGGACCGCGTCACGCCGACGCAGTGGCTCTGGGTGAAGCGGACGAAACGTGGCCGCGCATCGTGGAGGATGGCGCACGCGGCGAACTGAAGGAGGTCTACGCTCCGGTGGACGCGTTTGGGCAGGAGCGCAAGCCGACCCTGCAGGACTACCCGGCGATTCCCTGGCACTCGGTCGATTTGCGGCAGTTCAATCGGATTCCAGGCTTCTTCCGCCCGATCATGCGCCGCTTCAGCTTCGATTGGGAGACCTTTCATATCATTCCCATCGAATCCGGCCGCGGCTGTCCTTATGGATGCGAATTCTGCACGGTTACCGGTTTCTTTGGCGACTCGATTCGGTTCCGGTCGAATCAAAGCATCGTAGACGAGATGCTCAGGATCAAAGACCGCGCCCGCGGCACGCGCGGCAAGGCCGCCGTATTCTTCGTCGATGATAACTTCGCGATCAACGTCAGGCGAACCAAAGCGCTGTTGCGCGATGTCATTGCGGCCGGAGCCGAACTGGCGTGGGTGGGGCAGATCAGTGCCAACCTGCTGCGGGATGAAGAGCTGCTCGATCTGATCGCCGCTTCGGGCGGGAAGTGGATTTTCATTGGGATGGAGTCTCTCGATCCCGCTAATCTGGCCAGCGTCAACAAGAGCTTCAACAAGCCAGCGGATTACGCCCGCGTGCTTCAGGCTCTGGCCCGGCGCCACGTCTATGCGATCACCTCGTTTATCTTCGGGCTGGACAACGATACTCCAGGGGTCGCCGAGCGTACCCTCTCCGAGATCCGCGCGTGGCCTCCGGGGCTGCCCGTCTTTGGACAGATCACTCCCTTTCCCGCAACTCCGTTGTATGAGCGGCTGAAAAAGGAAGGGCGGCTGACACGGCCGAACCACTGGCTCGAGTTCGCCCCGTTTCGGATGGCGCACACGCCTCTGAAGATCACGATTTCCGCCGTACAGAACGAGGTTCGATACGCATGGGTGAACTCTTACAGCCCTGCTGCGATCGAGAGAGCCATCGAGTCAATCGCCGACGAGCCGGCAGCCTACAAGATCAGCCACCTGATGTCCCGGCTCTTTTTCCGTGGGATTTATTTCCCGCAAAAGGGAGCATGGGACTGGTTCAAGCTGGCGGTTCAGAACCGGCGTGCGATCAGTCGCGTGGTCAGGGACTCATTCGCCCGCTGGCACGGCGACCAGGACCCGACGCGTCGTCTCGACTTCAACGGCTCCCCGGAATCTTCTCTCCGCGACGCTGCGGAGTAGTGTGCCGGAGCGGACTGAGTTTTTCCGGGTTGTGCGCCCCCACCCTTCCGATACTGTGCCGTCGGTGCCCGCCAGCGGTAGGTGTCTCGGCCACCGCGCTCCCCGAAAGTCGCCGCATCCCGCCGGAGCGGCCCGCGGTGCAGAAACGGCGTTCTAGGAGATTGATCCCGTGAAGTCCCGGTCACGTCAACTTGACGAGTAACACACAAAAACCGGGCCAATTTGTTTGCCCCAAAAATCTTAGCATAAGCGACCTTGAATCAAATAGATTGTTTGAATGAATAGGTAGGGAGGTCCTCCCGATGGCTAAAATACAGCCGAGACCAGCCGTTGTGGGGCTGGCTCAGAAACCAAGTCAGGAGGACCACATGACCACTATTGACTATATCGGATTTGACATCCACAAGAAGACGATTAGTTTCTGTGTCAAGGCGCCAGACGGAACCATTCTGGAGGAAGGGACGATCCCGGCCTTGCGGAAAA
>JAGWQP010000322.1 GCA_028876805.1 Acidobacteriota bacterium
AAACGCTCAGGGGCCGCCGACATTAATGCGTTGACATTCGGTGAGGTGTAGCCTTGAAGAGGAGCTAGTGATGGAAGAACTGAAGCCGAATATCCCATTTCTCCGCCCAGGCGAGAAGGTCCTCGGGGTAGCCTACTTGACCCAGGATCAAGAAATCGTATTTACTCCGCACAGCAATACGACGGAGGTTGTGCTGGTGGAGGCAGAGCCGAGAGCATCAGGGCCGTGGGCCATCAGGCTCCGACCCCCGAAGGCAGCGGCCAAGGGTGCCGGCGCCTAAAGATTCTGCTCGAGCGCTTTCCGACCTCCGGAAAACGGTACCGGCAGGAGCACCCCTACTGGAATAGTCCGAGAGCGTGGTCAGGCCGCGCCTCACCGTCCCACACGTTGAACATCGGCGGTAGAATACACCCAAATTTGAGAGAGGAACGGCGTGATTCTAGCCAACGACATGCAGGCTGCGATTGGCGCCCTGGGCAAGTAGATGGGTGGAGGGGCGTTCGCTTCGTTTACGGTCTGGGGGTTTCCGGTCGGTATTTTCGCTGTCTGGCTCTACGCAGCCATTCGCCCCCCCCGTTTTGGCGCTGGACGGGCTACTGCGCTCTGCGCGGCCGTAGCAGTCTGGCGCCTCGGTTATCTGTTGGCCTCCTTCACACCGTTCGCGTTGAACCTCTTCCCCGCACGTCTCTTGGTGATCGGCCTGCTGGTAGGCTTGGTGGAAGTCAGCGTCGGCACGCTTGCGGGAGCTTGGATCTATCGCGAGCAGACGCGCTGAGCCGTCCACCTGCCCTTGACCAGCCACCTCCTCGGGCGATACCATAGCCCCGACTCCCGCTCTCGGTATCAACTCACCGGGCGAAAGGCGGCTCAATCCGATGAGGGCAGTGTTTTTTCTCGGCTTTGTCTCGGCTGTCAGCACACTGGTGGCCCAGCATTCGTTTACCCCGGCCGACGTTGAGAATGGTGGGCGTGTCTATCGGGGCAATTGCCTGAATTGCCATGGACCGGACGGCGATTTCATCCCCAACGTCGACTTCTCACATGGGAAGTTCCTGCGTGCAGTCACCGATGATGACATCGCCCAAGTCATCATTCACGGAATTGCGGGGGCGGGCATGCCCGCGCACAACTTTACCCAGCAGCAAGCAGACCTCGTGGTTGCCTACGTGCGGTCGTTGGCCATGAGCGCGGGCCATTACTCCCCTGCTGCCGGTGACAAAACTCGAGGCAAAGCTATCGTCGAGAGCAAGGGCCAGTGCCTTACTTGTCACCGTATCAGCGGTAATGGTTCGCGTGTCGGGCCGGACCTCAGTGATATCGGTGGGTTTCGCCGCGCCGGTGAGTTGGCGCAGTCCCTGGTTGAGCCGGACGCGGAGATCGCGCCCGAGAACCGTTTCTTCCGCGTTGTCATGAGGAACGGTACTACCTTCACCGCCAAGCTGCTGAACCAGGACACCTTCACGATGCAATTCATGAATCCGAATGAACAGCTCGTGTCTTTGCAAAAGTCCGATATCCGCGAATATACTTTCCTCAGCAAGTCTCCGATGCCATCGTACAAGGACAAGCTCAGTTCCCAGGAACTGGCCGATGTCGTCAGTTACCTGATCTCATTGAAAGGCGAGGACAAGCCATGAACCTACGAGTACTCCTGCTCGCGGTTGTGACTGGATCGCTGCCAGCGCAAGTTTCTTTTGATCGCATTCTGCAGGCCAACCAGGAACCGCAGAACTGGCTGACCTATTCCGGGACCACCATGAGCCAGCGCCACACGCCGCTGACCCAGATTACTCCGCAGAACGTGAAGAACCTCGAGATGCAATGGATGTACCAGGCGCGGTCGCTCGAGAAATTCGAGGCTACGCCGCTGGTCGTCGACGGCATCATGTATACGGTTCAGGCGCCGAATGACGTGATGGCACTCGATGCGGTGACGGGCCGTCTGTTCTGGATGTATTCATATGCACCCGCGGTGGAGGCGCGCCCCTGCTGCGGGCGTGTGAACCGCGGCCTGGCGATTCTCGGCGACACCTTGTACATGGGCACGATTGACGCTCACCTGTTGGCGATTGATGCAAAGAACGGTAAGCCGCTTTGGAATGTGCAGGTGGCCAAGCCGCAATCGGGCTACGCTTTGACCCACGCGCCGCTCGTCGTGAAGGACAAGGTGATCGTCGGCACGGCCGGCGGCGAGTTCGGCATCCGTGGCTACATTGCGGCTTACGATGCCAAAACCGGCAGAGAAGTCTGGCGTTTTTATACCATCCCAGGTCCAGGCGAGCCCGGGCACGAAACCTGGCAAAACGATGCCTGGAAGACTGGCGGCGGTTCGGTCTGGGTGACCGGCTCTTACGACCCGGATCTGAACCTCACGTATTGGGGAATCGGCAACCCGGGGCCGGACTGGAACGGCGATCCGCGTCCGGGTGACAACCTTTACACCGACTCGGTGGTCGCTCTCGACGCCGATACCGGCAAACTGAAGTGGTATTACCAATTTTCACCGCATGACGAGTTCGACTACGACTCGGTCCAGGTTCCGGTGCTGGCTGACATGGACTGGCAGGGCCGCGCACGCAAGGTCATGCTGTGGGCGAACCGGAACGGCCTTTTCTACGTGCTCGATCGGACCACGGGCCAGTTTCTGCTGGGCAAACCGTTCGTCAAGGTCAATTGGATGGACGGCTTCGATGAAAAGGGGCGGCCGAAAAGAGTAGCGGGCAAAACTCCCAGCGCCGAAGGAACCCAGATCTTCCCCGGAAATCAGGGCGGGACCAACTGGTATTCCCCATCGTACAGCGCGCGCACTGGACTCTTCTACATTCCTTCGTGGGTGGAGTACGATTCGACTTACTTCAAGATTCCTGCCGAATACAAGGAGGGGGAGCGATATACGGCTGGAGCGCCGCGCTCGACGATTGGCGGCAGCAATGCTCCAGGAGGGCCGCTGACCCGGTTGGACGAGGAAGGCCATGGCGCGGTGAGAGCCATGGATCCGAAGACGGGCGCGATGAAATGGGAGTTCAAGATGGCCGACGTTACCGATGCCGGCATTCTCACTACGGATTCCGACCTGCTGTTCACGGGCGGGCGTGATGGCTACTTCTTCGCGCTGGATGCCCGCAATGGGGAACTGCTGTGGAAGGTGACGATCGGCGGCAGGGCGCAGAACGGTCCCATGAGCTACTCGGTGAGCGGCAAGCAGTACGTTGCCTTCGCCGCTGGGAATTCGCTTTTCAGCTATGCGCTGAAGTGATTTTGGGGGGTTCTTCGAGAGCCAAACCCGGACGGCACCGCCTTTTGGGTACTGCGGAAAATTCACCGGAAAAAGAGTTGCTTGGGAGTCCGCGGTCTCTGCGGAAAAATCGCAACCCCGGTTTCTCTAGCCCATCTTCGACAGTTTGAAGATGGGTCTAGACGGGAGATACGCTCTAACGTCATCGATTGAGAACCAAGTCGGCGGCGCCAGAATTCTGGTATTGGTCGGAAATTCCCAAAGGAGCGTCCCGGTCGATGGTTAATCCTCCACACGGCATCGAAGCTCAAGGATCACAGAGGATGAGACCCTCCCGCACTCCGTCATCGCGCCGCGCGGTTTTCGAGTGCGGCAGCAGGAGCCAGCGCCATCACGGCTCGCGCTGTGGCGGCAGCCGAAATCCACTGGTCGTGCTCGTATGGGAAGGCGCTTTGAAAGTACGGCTGTAATTTGGGGGAACGGCTGCGGACATACCAGGAGCCATCCGGGAACTGCGTCTGCAAAAGGTATCTGACCCCGCGTCCATAGGCGGCATCGGCAGGCTTTAACAAGGCGGCCTCCGAAAGAGTAGAAAGAACCACGCTCGTGGCGTAGGGATCCGAGGCCAGATACGGGTTCTGCGACCAGCCGCCATCGTCCTTCTGTTCATTCACCAAGGACTGGGCCGCCGCACTCAGGACGGTTTCGGGTGCGCCAGCGTAACGAAGTCCCATAATCCGGTCGGCTTCTTCGTAACTGGTCGCGGGGCGAGCGGCGAGCAGCCACCGGCGGCCGCGCGCGATGCGCTCGTTGAATTCTTTGTTCCGGGCCGGCCAGCCATAGGTTTTCAGCGCGCGTATGGACCAGGCTGTCCGCGAGATCGTGCTCGACTCCATGGGTGTGCGTGGGCCGGCCGATCGCGCCCAGGCGCCCGAGGGATTTTGGCGTGAAGCCAGATAGTGAACGATGGCATCGGTCGTTGGACTGGACGGCTCACCCATGTCGCCTAAGGCGACGATCTCATAGAACAGGGTGTCGGTATCGCCGCCAATGGCAAGCAAAAAAGGGGAATCCGTCAGCAGTCCCGGCCGCTCGGCGAGCATGCTGTCGAGAAAGGTACGGCGCAGGCGCTCGTCTGTCTTGAGACCGGCTGTGCGCAGCGCGCCAAGGGTGCGCGCGTTCAGTGCCTGATGGTGGCAGCCGACACAGCCGCCCGCCGACGGTAAAAAACATCTCTCCCGATTTGGCCAGTAACACCGACGCGCGCTCGATGGCGTCGGCGGGCCCGGCGGGTTTGAAATTGGGAGGCCTTACCGGTGCGGGCGGGGGAGTTGTCGCACGGGCGCCGGCCTGACGCAGGGCGGCGATCACTTCGGGGTAGCCGAACTTGAGCGCCCAATCGAGCACGGAATCGCCGAACTGGTCTTTGGCGTTTACCTTGGCGCCGGCGGCGATTAACCGGCGAACGGTCTCCAGATTGGGGCGGTCGGTTGCGACGGCAAGCATGAGCGCGGTCATCTTGCGGTGATCCTCGGCATTGACGCGCGCGCCGGCCTTTAACAGCGTGGCGATGATGGCCGGATCGGCGGCCGGCGCGGCATACATCAGCGGCGTCAGCTGGAAGGTCGTGATCGGACCCATGGGCCTCTGACCCGCATCGGTATTGAAGGCATTGACGTCGGAGCCAGCGGCGAGCAGCGACCGAACCATCTCCGGTTCTCCTACATTAAGAAATGCGCTCATCAGCGCGGTGTTGCCGGAGTGATCGGCGCGACGGGGGTCCGCACCCTTGGCGAGCAGCAATCTCACGGCTTCAGCTTCGCTTTTTAGAGCCGCGGTTTGAAGCGCATCGGCGCCATTGGCGCGAGTCGCATTGGGATCGGCACCCTTGTCCAACAGGTAACGGACCGCGGCGACATTGCCATGGACAGAAGCCGCCATCATCAGGGGTGTCACACCGTTTCGCGCATGCACATTGATGTTGGCGCCTCTTGCCACGAGCAGGCGGATTTTTTCGAAGTCATAAGCGCCATAGATCAGGGGCGTTGCTTCGGCACGATCGCGGACATTTGGATCGGCACCACGATCGAGGAGGATGCGAAGCGATTCGGCGCTGCCGTAGGTTGCCGCGTAGTGCAGCGGGGTCTCGCCTAGAGGAGTAGCGGCGTTCGGGCTGGTCGCAAGACGCCGCAGACCCTCTAGATCACCGGCGCGGATAAGACGAAACACGTCCTCTGCTTTCTGAGAGGGCGCCGTCTGACCACTCTGCGCGAAAACCAGCTGGATCGCGCTCCAGGCCGAGCCCGCAATTCAAGATCGAAACGCCACCGTTTTATGCGGCGTGGTCAACGCCGATCCTCCACGATACGCTCACCGGGCTGAGGATCAATACGAAGTGCCAGGTGATGGACGTTCGCGGCCGGGTCATTTCCGGTCTTTACTGCGCCGGCGAAACGGCAGGAGGTTTCGGCTTGCACGGTTTGCCGAGGGCCACCGTCTTTGGCCGGATCGCGGGCCGCGAAGCGGCGCGCGTGTAGCGCCGCCGGTTCCGGTTAAGCCCTCAATTCGCAACTGCCATCAGGCTCGCGGCATCCGCGTCGCGGTCCAGCAGGAATCCCAGGTTGGGAGCCATCATCTCTTCCCAGCTCTGAAATCCCTGGTAGACCCAGCGAGTGGGATCGGGGTTGTACCTGTTGTTGGCCGAATTGTCGTAGCGAAACTCGAAGTGCATTCGCGTGCCCTTAGGTATGTGCAGCGTGGTCTCGTACGAAAGCTGCCAGTTGAAATCGTAGTGCGGCACGTTGAGCACGACTTCTTCCCGCCCGTCCGGATAGAGCAACTTGTACTGGGCGCTTTTTCCGCGAACGTGCGCATGAGGACGCAGCCGTACCACCTCGACATCTTTCAGAAAGGTGATGTCCATGGGGGGCGCCAGATAGTTGCCGTCGTTCGGCGGAATCGCAAATTGAGGATTATATGTGGCAGCGAAGGCCGCGCGGGCACTAGCGGCGGTCCGCGCTTTGACGGGTGTGTCTTCGCCGGCGCCCTCCACCAAAAACTTCTTGGGCGGCGGCGTCTTGGCCACCGTGAAGCCGATCTTGGTCTGGTCGACAACCGCCTTGCCGTTAGTCGTGTAATGCAGGCTCACGACGATATCCGATCCGGCAGGAACGAACCTTCCGGCGTTCCACGGGCGGTAATCATCATAAGTCGTGCCGGGAAGGTAACAGAAATCGAGGTTCTGCTTCAGAGTCGGGTGGCCGTGCCGGAAGTTGACTTCCGTGCTGCCTACGGCGCGGGTGGCGATCGTCATGTTCGGCAATTCCGCGAATCCGCTGTTGCCGGGCGTGGGATTGCCTGTCTCGTCGCGCGGGACTTGCACCCACTCGTACTGGTTGTACACCGTGGTGGACTGATGCTTCTCGAAGCTAAAACAAATGTGATGCACCACCGACGGGTCGCCCGGCAGAATTTCCATCGACGTGACCCAGGTGTCATCCTTGAAGGGCGCCGGGAAAGCGATCAGCTCCCACTCGAGGACACCCTTTGCCGGCACATCGTGCGCCGGCAAATCCATCACCACCTCAGGCTGGATGCCCCAGCCGCCTTTGGGCCATTGAACCGGGGCCGGAGCGTCCTTAGGATCACCTTCGACTGCGCCGGTGTCGGCCCACCTCGCCAGTGTGTCGATGTCGCTCTGTTTCAGGGAACGGTCGTTGTCGAAATGGCCGTATTTCGGATCGGCGAACCAGGGCGGCATCTTCCGCATGGCGACCGCGGCCTTCATCGCTTTGGCCCAGGGGCGCGCCTCCTGATAGGTGACGAGTGACATCGGCGCAACCTGGCCCGGCCGGTGACAGCTCTGGCAGTTCTTCTGCAAGATGGGCAGCACGTCTTTGGAAAACGTAACTGCGGAAGATCGATCGGATGCCACGGCAGCCACACCGACCGCCAGCACGGCAACAAGCAAACGCGTCATAGCCCGCCTCCAGAAGCCGAATCCGAATTCCGGCATCTAAGATAGCATCGATTATACATCCGCGCCCCTTCCCTTGCGAGTCCATCGCCCGTCGAAGCTTCGGCTATCGCCCACCGCCGAATTTGATACAGTGAGTACCCATGAACGCGCGTATTCTCTTCGCCCTGACCGCTCTCGTGGTGGCGCCTTTGCCGGCCCAGCTCGCCCGACCCAACGCTGACGGCGTCAGCATGGGACACATCCACCTCGCTGTGAAGGACGTCGACGCTCACAAGCAGTTCTGGACCGCAACCATGGGTGGCACGCTCGTTAAGAGCGGGCCGCTTGAAATGATCCGGTTTCCCGGTGTCTTTATCCTGCTACGCCAGGCAGAGCCCAGCGGCGCTCCAGCAGGCTCCATCGTCAATCACTTCGGCTTCGTGGTGAAGGATATGCAGGCCTCTGTCGCCAAATGGAAGCAGAACCATATCAAAATTGAGCAGGGGGAGAATCCGAACCAGGCCTACGTTACGGCACCCGACGACATTCGAGTGGAGATTTTCGGCGACCCTTCTATTTCCACCGCGATCCTGATGAATCACATTCACTTCTACCCGACCGATATTCACGCCATGCAGGGCTGGTATGCGAAAACATTTGGCGGCGTGGCCGGTACACGCGCGCGGGTGGCGCGGCCGGGCCGGATCGATTCCGTCGATCTGCCCGGAGTGAACCTCTCGTTTTCGCAGGGCGAGAAAGCTCTGGCGCCCACCAAGGGGCGTTCGCTCGATCACATCGGCTTCGAAGTGAAGGACCTGGACGCGTTTGTGGCAAAGCTCCAGGCCCAAGGGATCAAGCTCGACGTGGCTCCGCGCATGGTCCCCAACAGCAACCTCAAAATCGCCTTTCTCACTGACCCTTGGGGCACCTACATTGAGCTCACTCAAGGGTTGGCGTCGGCGCCTGCGCCACCAGACAGCCGCTGAATGGGCGCGAATCGGTGCCGCGCGGCACGATTCCCCGGACCTGCAGCATCGACAGGATATTCCCCTCTCGCCAGAACGCCGGCCAATGAATTAGGTTGGAAAAACTGATGAGGAAACTGGCAATGTCCACGTTGGCTCTCGGCTGCGCGCTGGTGCTGACGCTCCCGGCAGTCGCGGCCGATCGCGCTAAGTCGACGCCGGCAAAGGCGAAGGCCACCAGGCCTGCAGCGGTCGGGATCCGGGTCGGCGGATAACCACAAAGCGCGCTCATGACCGGCCGCTGGGAGCACGCCCTTGCCTTACGCTCGCGTACGCGGTACAAACAGGAAACAGGACGCGACGATAAGGAGGGGCAAACCATGCAGTTACGATTGACATTGGCGGGGCTACTCGCTGGCGGATTGGGGATAGCGGCCGATCTCGCTCCATCCGGCCCGGTCACGTTCAACAAACAGGTGCTTCCGATCTTACAGAAGAACTGCCAGGGCTGTCACCGGCCCGGCCAAATGGCGCCGATGTCTTTTCTCACGTACGAAAACGTGCGCCCTTGGGCGAAAGCCATGAAAGCCGCCGTGGTCACCAGAAAAATGCCCCCCTGGTCGGCCGACTCTCACTACGGTCCCTACCTGAACGATCGGTCCTTGAAGCAGGACGAGATCGATACGATCGCGAAATGGGCTGACAGCGGAGCCCCAGCAGGAGATCCGAAGGATGCGCCACCTGCGGTCGAGTGGCCGGAGGGCTGGGTCATCCGGCCGGATCTCATCATCGACGGCCCGGTCACCGAGGTTCCAGCGACCGCCAAAAATAACGTGGTCGAGTGGATTACGGTGGTGATGCCCACCGGCTTCACCCGGGATACGTGGCTGACCTCGGTCGAGATCAGGCCGGAACATCCGGCGGTCGCGCATCACATCTGCATCGGTTACGCGCCACATCGACCCAACGTAAAATACGGACACGGAGTGTGGGCTACTCTGGCGCGCGACGACGAGGGCGCGGCGATCCCGGAGAAGGGGCCGACCTTCGTCGGGCGCGGGCAGGGCCGCTTCAATAAGGATCCCGATGCGGCCGCTATTTTCGAAGAGAGCGGAAGCCCCGGCGGCGCAGCGCAGGACTGCTACCTTCCTGGAAATGTCGCCGCCGACTACCGGCCTCTGCACGCGGCCAAGCTGATCCCGGCCGGCTATGACGTGGTGTTCAATGTCCATTACACTCCGAATGGGGTTGCGGTGACGGACCATGTGAAGGTGGGCGTAACAGTGGCCAAGGAGCCGCCGCAGCGCCGGTATGTCTCTTTGTTGATCTCAGCTCCGACGGACTCGAAAAGATTCGCTATTCCGCCAAATGATCCGAATTGGCTGAGTCCACCCGCCGAAGCCACCTTCCTGAACAATGTCGAACTCGTATACCTGATGCCCCACATGCACGTGCGTGGGAAGGACACGACCTGGACGCTGGAGTACCCGGACGGAAGAAAGCAAGTCATTTTGGATGTGCCGCATTACGACTTCAACTGGCAGCTCGGGTACGACCTGTCGATCCCCGTGCCCAAAGGGACCAAGCTGCACGTGGACGCACACTACGACAATTCCGTCAATAATAAGTTCAATCCCAATCCGAATCGGACCGTCTATTACGGCCAGATGACGTGGGAAGAGATGATGTCGCCGTTTTTCGGGGTCGTCGTGGACCGGGGCACGGATGCCACCAGGCTGATCGAGTCTCTTGTTGCCTTCGTCTCAGGGGGCGCCTAGCGTCCGATGTGGCGCGCATTGCTGATTCTCGCGCTCGGGCCGGCATTGCTTCCTCTCGCAGCCCAGTGGCTGACGGTTCGAGCCAGGGGGATTCCCCGTCTGGCGAACGGGGAGCCGAACCTGTTGGCACCCGCGCCCAAAACCGCGGACGGTAAGCCCGATCTATCGGGAACCTGGAAGCTCGATCAGGATCGTCTGGGGGTCCCCAAGGTAAGCAATTTTCAGACGTTCGTCGGGGCCCTCGCGGACCGGGCACCGTTTCAGCCCGCCGCTAGTGCCATACAGCGCGCGGCGCGCGAAAACAACTATAAGGATAGCGTCGAAGCGCGGTGTATTCCGTGGGCCGCGCCCATGGCGGGCGGGCCCGCGCCCTGGAAGATCCTGCAAATGCCGGAACTGATTGCGATTCTCTACGAAGACTTCAATCACTTTCGCCAGGTCTTCCTCGACGGACGGGCGCTGCCCAAGGATCCGACGCCCGCATGGTTGGGATACAGCATTGGCCATTGGGAACAAGATATGCTGGTGATCGAATCGAGCGGCTTCAACGGCAAGATCGACCTGCCGGGCGGAGCTCCTTCCACGGAGGCACTTCGGATCACCGAGCGTTACCGGCGCCGGGACTTCGGCCATCTCGAGCGAAAGATCACGATCGACGACCCGACGCTCTACACCCGGCCCTGGACCTACTCGATTGACGCGATCCTCACACCCGACGACGAATTGATCGAAAACGTCTGTATCGAGGGCGAGCGGGATCATGTCCACCTGGTCGGCAAGTAAGCACGGTTCCCGAACCGCTCCCCTGTGCAGTCTGACCCGTTGCTTCCGGGCATGGGAGTGTCACCAGTCCACCGTCGCCGAGCGGACCCGAATCGAAGGCCAATCGACGACGAAGTAACCGATCACTGATCGCCGTGGTGTCACAGATGACCAGCCTGCGCCTCCGATCCTGGTTCGTGTTTCGTTCCTGAAGCCCGGCGGGTTTCTGGTGCCGGGCGGTGGCGACCTTGACGACCGTCCCGGCTCACTCACCACCGCTTCGGTCTTCGCTCTCAACAGAACCTTCAAACAGAGTTTTATGGGTCCGCCGACAAGCGCAAGATCCCCAATAGGGACCAGTTGCCGAGCTTGATGCCGCTTAAGCCGCACCGGATCCTAGCGAGCGCCCAGTCTACGCTCCGGAGTGGAAGAGCTATGTCTACCATGGCTCCTATCGAGCCAGATGGCATTTTGGACTTGTCACGGGACCGGTTCCCTCCCATGCGCGCGGCTTCGACGAGTGCCTGGTCTTAAGCAGCTATGCGCCGTCGATCGGAGGATCGCCTCTCGGTGTGAACCGCGTGATCGGCTA
>JAGWQP010000323.1 GCA_028876805.1 Acidobacteriota bacterium
CAAACAGAATGAGACAGTTTTGAAACGTTCTCTAATCGTTCAAGTCGCTGCTCAAAAGATCGCGACATCATTAGACAAACAGTTTTTACACTCACTTTTAAATGCCCTGTCTACGCCGCACGGGCTAAACACCGGTGGCCGGACTTGCCGTGACGATCAAAGAAGAAAAGCAAGAATCGAAAACGAAGAGAGTGTCAGTTCTGCCATCTCAGTTGTAAAATTCATCCTTCCGACGGAGCGCGAATTCAAAGAATCGGCTTATGGGGTGCCGGTCGGAGATCTCGAAACATAGCGGATAAGGAGGGGAATCTCACCAGCGGCGGTGCAGAATGCGCTGCGGGTCCTCGGCCAGATTTGCCAAAGCCACCGGATTTCTGCCCTCGACGACTTCATCGAGGGCTCCTGGACATTCGCGCAGGAACAGATTCTCAATGTGGCCGTGCTGGGCCGCTTTAAGGCCGCGAAGAGCAGTTTTTTTAACCACCTTCTTGGACGGCGGACCATGATGCGCTGTGAGGAGTGCGATCGACCGGTTCGCGCTCTTTATGGCGGACAAAACAGGGGAAGCCTCTCCAGAGTAATTGTCGAGGGAGGCTGGTCGCGGTATGGCGACACTACACGCGCAGTAGCCCGAGCGATGTTGACGGCTGATACCCCGGAAAGACCTCGCTCAGATTCTTCTGCCCGAGCTGGGCACTGACCAACTCGCTCAGCACCTCGCGGAAATCCGTGGTCACGGCCAGGTCGCGGCCTTCGTAGAGTTGCTCGGGTTGCAGCCCGGGCCAGTTGCCGTACACAAGGCCGCCGCGCACCGTGCCGCCCAGCACCATCATGACGCTGCCGTGTCCGTGGTCGGTGCCGTTGTTGCCGTTTTCCTGCGCCGTACGGCCGAATTCCGACATTGTGACCAGCACCACGTCTTCCATGCGGTCGCCCAGATCCTGGCAGAACGCCGCCAGCGCCATTCCGAACTGGCGGAGCAGGTTACTCATTTGGCCGGCCTCCTGGCCATGATGATCCCATCCACCGACCTCAGCGAAGGCGGCTTCCACTCCGACATCCGCTTTGATAAGACGGGCCACTTGCTGCAGGCCGCGGCCGAGTTCTCCTGCTTGAGCGTATTGCTGTGCAAGCGCAGTGTTGAAAGCCGCGGCATTGAGCGAACGGATCATCTTCATGGCCTCGAACGCATCCTTGCCCGTTCTAGCCAGCCGCGCATCCGCGGTGGTCGCGTACATATCCTCCAAAATGACGGCGGCGTCGCTTCCCATCTGGAACGACTGTGTGTCATTCACCGCAATGGCCGACCGCACGCCGCGCAACGTGCGTGGCAAATGCGCCCCCGCGGAGATGGCCTGAAGCGGCGAAGTTCCGGGACCGGAGGGCGGAAGCGCGCGGTTGAGCCAGCCGTCTCCGGTTTTGCCCGGCGTGCCTGACTCCATGAAGTCCTGCGCCTCGAAATGCGAGCGCGAGGGGTCGGGCGAGCCCGCGGCGTGAACGATGGCCAACTGCTGCTTGTCCCACAGCGCTTTGAGCGGTTGTAGCGAGGAATGCAATGCGAAACGCCCGTCAAGATCGATCGACGCATTCTGCGGGGCTGGGAGCGCACCCGGAAGCACAGTGGATGGCCCGCCCGTCGTGGGAGGCTGCACTGCAATCGTCGGTCGCAAGTCGTAGTACCGCTTCTCAAAAAAAGGGACCACGATGTTCAGCCCGTCGGCCGCACCGCGTTGAAAAATTGCCACCAGGACCTTTTTCTTCGCACCCTCTGCGGCCGCGGCCCGCCGCAGCCAGACGGGAGCCGAACCGATGCCGGCCATCGCGATCGCGGAACCCCGCAAGAACAAGCGTCGCGTCACCATGTCTACCTCCTTTGGAAATCGGGCGAGCTAAGCACCAGGCCCGCCACGAACCTCCCCGTCGCCTCCTGGCCGAGTCGCTTGTCGAGCGCCTCGCGCGTTTGCAGCGCTGGTTCGCGCAGCAGCAGTTCCTGAGCCACTGTTGCCACATCTTTGCCGTCGAGTCGCGCGCCATCCACCGTCACACCCGGAATCTGGCCCGAAGCCAGGGAATTTGCGAAGTTCATGCGGCCGAGCAGGTTCGCGGTGTTGAGCCAGCCATCGCCGTTGTTGAGGTAGCCGGACGGCTCCACTTTGGCGTAGAGCGGCTCGCCTAAATCGGAGATCCGCTGCGCCAGCGTATATGCGTCCGATGCCGAGCCGCCCATCGCCCGCACCGCGCTCACCACCCATTCGAGCGGCGACTTCAGCTTAGCCTGCCACGCGCCCTCGGAAAGAAACTCGGACGAGGAGAACATCGCCTGGAGGACCGCGCGCAAATCGCCCTCGGTCTTGGTGAAGGTCTGGGCCATACGGTCCACCAGCGCCTTTGGCGGGTCATCTGCGACGAAGCGCTGCGCCAGTTCTTTGGAGATGTACCGGGCCGTCGCCGGATGATGGGCCAGAATGTCGATGACTTGCAGCCCGTCTTCGATTCCGCCGCCGGCCGCCATCTTGTGTCCGAGCACCGTCTTCTCGCCGGTGTCGTGCATGAATGACGCAAAGACGAACTCCGGCCGGGTGTTGGGCTGCCGGATCGTCCATCCGGTGAAGCATCTTGCCACGGCGATCACGTCCTGCTGCGTGTAGCCGCCGTCGACGCCTAGCGTATGCAGCTCCATGATTTCTCGGCCGTAGTTTTCGTTCAGGCCGTGCGCCTGGCGTGACAACTGCTGCGCAAAGATCTGCGGCGGGCCGGAGAACGGCCCAATGTCGAGGGCGCCGGGCGCGATGGATTCCCAGTTGTCCAAGTAGTACAGCATCGCCGGATGCTGCGCCGTCGCCAACAGCAGGTCCTTAAAGTGCCCCAACACATGCTGGCGGATGGCGTCGCGCTCATAGCTCGCCACCAGCGGCCGCACGTTCGTCTTTCCTTCCTGAACGTTGAAGTGGTTGAACCAGAAATCGACCAGCACCTCCTCGAGCTGCCGGTTCGAGTAGAGCGCGCGCAAGACTTTTCCCTGCCTTAGGTCATCGGTGAGCACCTGTTGCGGTTGCCGCGCCTTCATTCCCTCGCGTCGCATTTCGGGAAACGCCGCCAGCACTTGGGGTGGGAGTGCCCCCGCCACTTGCCGCCGCTTGTCCGGGTCTAGGTACGCGAAGAGCTCGCGAAGCTGCTCCGGGTTACCACGCAACGCCGCTGCCATTTGATCCGGATTCAGCAGATCGTTCAAGGGCGGCATCACGCGGCGCATTTCCTTGGCCCGCTCCTCCTGCATGGCCTGGCGCGCTGCTTCGGCCTCCTTTTGGATCGCTGGTATGCTCGCCAGAAGCGGGGGCGCCAGCACCGTCAGCACCTGTTTGCGCTTGGCGGCGTCGAGCGAGTCCAGCACCGCGACGCGTTCCTCCGCTGTACCGTTCAACACGCGCCGAACCTGGTCCGGCGACAGCAACTCCGAAAGCGGTGGTTGCCGGAACGCTAGCCCCGGGGCCATGAGCGGGTAGTCTTTCAAAATCTGCTCTGCGCTCATCCGGAGTGTCTCGAACGGTTTCAACTTGTCTTCGAGCGCGGGATTCTCGGGGATCCGCTCCGGGTGCAGCTGCCGATCGATCCACTTCTCGATTCCAAGCCGGCGTACCTCGTCTGCGTCGCCCGGAAGAGGGCCGAAGGTCAAGCGGTTGAGCACATGAACGATCTGCTGGTTACTGGAGAGCTTTTGATCGAAGCCGCGGCCGTCCCCTGACGCGGACCAGGCGACTCCCAGAAACAGCGGCATCTCCGCGAGGACCAGGATGAACCCTCTCATCGCGATCACCTCCTGCGACAGACTCACACCCGACAGCGGAGCATCGCGGTATCAGCACTTAGTGTACATCTCCGCCCGACCAGATGCGCACCACGGTATCGTTCGCCTGAATTCACGTACTGCTGCCCTGCGAGCCGGACGCCCTCGTTCCGCGAGATCAAAGAAATCCGTTCCTCGAGTCCCGGCGGCGGATGGGTGTACACTCGACTGTGCCAGCTATGAAAGTCTCTCGACGCCACCTCATCCGAATGGGAGCTGCCGTTGCATCCGCGCGCACAGCCATTACGCAATCGACCGGCCGCGACGCCGCCGAAGCCGGCATCGCCCCACTCACTCCAAACCCGAATCGCCGCCTTCTGCTCAAAGGCGGAACGATCGTCAGCATGGACGCATCGGTGGGCGATTTAGCTCAGGGCGACATTCTCATCCAGGGCAAGAAAATAGCTGCGATCGGCACAAATTTGAGGGTTTCCGGCCCGGCGCCACGAGTCATCGACGCCTCCAATACCATTCTGATTCCTGGCTTCGTCGACTGCCATCGCCATTCCTGGGAAGGGGTGCTGCGCCGCATCATCCCGAACGGGGACATCGCCAAGTATACGGCAACCACGCATCAGGGCTTCGGGCCGTATTACCGCCCGCACGACGTGTATGTCGGCAACCTGATTACCGCGCTGGGCTGCATCGACGCCGGGATCACGTGCGTCATCGACAATTCCCATAACTCCCGTACGGCCGCGCATTCCGACGCCGCCGTACAAGCGTTGTTCGACTCCGGCATCCGCGCGGTGCACGCCTCCGGCGCTCCCCAGGCGGGGACTTGGGATCACCAGTGGCCGCACGATCTCGAGCGTTTGCAGAAGCGCTTCTTTTCATCCGACGACCAGCTTGTAACACTGCGAATGTTTTCGCCCCTCGACCGGACCACCTATGCCGAGGCCCGGAAACTCGGACTGCGCATCACCACCGAATTCCAGGGAGCCGCAGGCCGCATGCTGGAGCAGTTCTCGAAGGAAAAGCTCCTCGGCCCCGATATTACGTACAATCATTGCGGCGGCTTGGCGGATGTTACGTGGCGTTACATTCGCGATTCGGGCGGAACGGTCAACGTGTGTCCCCGATCCGATCCGCAATACGGCCTCGGCGAAGGCTTTCCGGCTTTCCAGAAAGCGCTCGACCACGGGCTCCGGCCGGGCCTGAGCGTGGATAACGAGGTTTCCTACGGAACCGACATGTTCACCGAGATGCGTGTCCTCTTCAACATCCAGCGAGCCGTCGCCGCCAACCGCAAGTTGAACGGCGATGCCAATCCACCCAAGCCGGTGAACGTTCGCGACCTCCTCGAGTGCGCCACCCTGAATGGTGCGGCTTGCGCCGGCCTCACTGCTAAGTGCGGATCCCTTTCGCCCGGCAAAGAGGCCGACATCGTCATGATTCGCGCCGACGATATCAACCTGTACCCATCAAACAACGCCCTCGGCACGGTAGTCGCCGCAGCCGATATCAAGAACATCGACACCGTGATCATCGGCGGCGTGATGCGCAAATCGGGCGGAAAAGTGGTGGGGGTCAACTGGCCCAAGCTCCGCGCGCAAATCGACGAATCCCGCAACTACCTATTTCAAAAAGCCGGCTACAAATTGGATATCTTTTCTGCGTGAAAGGCAGCCCCGGGGTTGGCTCCCGCGCAACACAGTAAGGGTTTGCGAACTGCAAATTCCAGCACCGAAATGATATGCCCATCATCGCGTGGCCCGTAGTCGTTGCTTCACTCCATCCCGATCCTGGCAAGCAGGGCGCCGAGCTCGGAATGTCGAATCATTGGGATTCCACACTCTCGGCAGCGCCTTCTTCAAAACCAAGCGCCACTCCCTTGCCGTCGATTTCCCGCAGGAGGTCCGGGTCCTCCTAGGAATCGTTCTGGATCAGGAACCGCCACGCGGGATCCGCATTGTTGCCCGGTGTCCGGTATCAGGACGACCTTGGGATACACTCGGCCGCCGTCAGTTTCCTTCACAGTTCCAGTCAGACGCGCCGTTGCGTGCTTAGGATCAACGTCAGGCTCCTCAGTGGCGGCCGAGAACGTCCCATCGACCGAATCCGTATGACCGTGTCGAAGCAGTTTGAGGTGTACCTGCGTAGAAATGGTTCCACTCAGGCGGACCCGATACTTCTCTGAGCTAACCTGGCTGCGGCGAAATCGGAATGGAACGGTACGTGATCCGTCAGTGCGGACTGTTGAATCCGATGTGAGGGCTAATTGCCGGTTTAGTCCTTTTTTACGGCCGGACAAAGCAGGCTATCGAGGTCCCGTCTTGATGGCGGAGGGGCTTCTCCGAGGTGGAGTCATTATTTTAGGGAATGGATGGGGGCAAGTTCAGTTATGACGCTGGACGCGATTCCTTCTCTAAGTAGTTGAACCGGTGCGTAAGCGCGTCTATCCGTCGCCGGCCATTCAGCGTTTTCGGTCTGGTGCTGACAACGCACACATCCGTGGCTTATCTAAGGTATCTTTGCGGTCAGTACGGGAAGAAACTGAACCCACACCATATCGGTCGAAGCGACACCGGCGATATGGCAGTATGCGCATTGGGAAGCAGGCATCACCTTAGCAAATGGCTTATAAGGCGGGGCCTGATGGCCGAATGTAAAGAAACCCCAATTATTCGTATTGCCAAAGCGTTTGCTGTCTTTGACCATCACATCGAGGCCGTGGAGGGCGCTCGGGAAATATCCTCGGCCCGAAGCTGAATCGACCGACCCATCCGGATACTCTCCAGGCTGCGCCAGCACCAGCTCCTTAACAAGAATGGTCCCCTCCGGAAATTCGCCATATCTCTGGTAGTGGCGAAAGTTCTCCTCGTCGACGTAAACATCGTGGAATTCCGGGAACTGGGCTTTGCCGTCGTTCAGCGCATTGGGAGTGATCGGCCCCCCGAGGCAGACCCACTGCCGAAAACCAGAGGGCAGGACCAAGTCCCCATCCTCTGTAAACACAGGGCCTCTCTGCGCACTGGATTGTGAGGACACGATGACCGCAATCGCCAAGACTGCCCCGATCAGCGCCGTCAATCTAAGGCTCATAGTTCATCTCGCTGGTCTCAAGGCCCAGCGCCTCGGGCAAGGTCTAAACTCTCGTCGTTTTGAAAGTCGGATGTAGTTTCCTCCAACGGGGGTGTAAAAAGTTTGAGTGGCTTTACCATTTGGGGTTCTACTTGTATTTCATCGCCAGAGGCAATATGGGCCGCCAAGGTGAGGCCGCTAGCGGCTGCACTGCGGCCTGGTCAGTGGACGCGAGTCAGCAGCGGACCCGCGATGGCTACGCTGGTGTTTCTGGCAGACCCTCTAGAACCGCGCTGACGCCTCCTGTGAAGCACCCGACGCGAGCGGCCCGTTCTCCACCAATGCTTGCATGTGTTACGCGAGCTGTTCGCAGCGAAGATCAATGGTGCGAAAAAAGCCTCTACGGAAAGCGACGTCAGATCGTGATATCACTGACACTCCCGTTACCCCTAGTAGGGACGTACCGCTCCCGGCCCCGAAAGGCGCTGCGGCTGCGGCCAATAGATGAGAGCTTTTCGCGAGGTTCCCGAAATTGGTCCCAGGTTGGGTTGATAAACTTCTTGATACCCAAGAAATCTATGATGCCAGTCGGGAGGTTAGTCTCTCCCGTCATG
>JAGWQP010000324.1 GCA_028876805.1 Acidobacteriota bacterium
CACACGCTGGCGAAATTGTACTGGCGGGCCTCACGGCAGACTTTGACGATATCGGCCCGCGTGGCCTCCGGCCTGAGAATCGTATGATCGATTAACGCCGCGATGGCCGGATCGATCTTGGTCAGCCGTTCGCTGGCGGAAACCCGGTCGGCGCCAGCGGCGATAATCTCTTTGGTGTTGCGGGCACAGGTCTGCGGACAGCGCTGGACGCAGCCGGGGCACACCTGGTCGCGCAGGTTGAGGCCTTCGGCTCTGGTGGGCGCTGCCGGCCGGTTCAAGCGCGCCAGGATCTCTTCGCCGATCTGCGCGACCAGAGTATCGAGTTCCGATGGGGTGATCACATCCCCTTCTTCAGGTACCGCCGCTCGATTTCCATAATTTTCTGAACCCTCGCCTGGTGACGTCCACCGGCAAAGGGAGTGCCGATCCAGGTGCGCAACACGTCTTCGGCCTGGGACGGCGTCAGAAACCTCGCACCCAGCGTAAGCACATTAGAATCATTGTGTTCCCGGCTATTTCGAGCGGACGCCTTATCATAGCACAAGGCCGCGCGAACGCCGGGCACCTTGTTGGCGGCGATCGAGGAACCGATCCCCGCGCCGTCAATCATGACGCCACGCCCTACGGCCCCCGAAGCCACGAGTTCGGCTACCTGGTGAGCCAGGTCGGGATAATCCGCGGCGACGTCGGCGTGCACTCCGACGTCCCGGATCTCCAGATCGAGGGCTTTTAGGAGCGGCTTAAGCGTTTCTTTCAGACGGAACCCGCCGTGGTCGGCACCGATAGCCACGGTATTTCCGGCCGGCGCGGCCGGCAGTTGGTCATCGGGGACTTCGACGATGCGCACTCCGCGCGAATGCGCGACATCCCGGGCCGCGGGTGTGACAATGGTCCCCACCTTGACGCGCAGTTCGCCCGTGGCTGGAACGTCCAGGGCAACGACGACCTTCTTCATCAGGAAAACCGCTGTACAATCGTAAGAACTATTGTAATGAAACGGTCTCTCACGCTGGCGGTTTTTCTGGCGGCTGTCGTCTCGGTCGCTTCCGCCGCTCCGCGGGTGTCCACGGCTTCGGGCGACTACCTAGCGCGACTCATCGAGCAAGGCGACCTTGGCTGGAGTGTGCTGGTGATCGGCCTGGGGGTGGCGTTCGTAATGGGCGCGGTCCATGCGCTTTCGCCCGGGCACGGAAAGACCCTCGTGGCCGCTTACCTGGTGGGCACGCGCGGGACCCCGAGCCACGCCGTCTTTCTAGGCGGGATGGTTACGTTCACGCACACGATTTCGGTCTTTCTGCTGGGATTGGTGACGCTGTTTCTCTCGCAATATGTGCTGCCGGACAAGATCAGCACTTTTTTGGGCGCAGTCTCAGGGATCGCAATCATCTGGATCGGCGCCACGTTGTTCTTGAAGCGGCTTCGAATCGCGCGCGCCCACGACCCGAACGACGCTCATGATCAGCATCACCACCACCAGCACCATGACGAACATGACCACGGACATCATCATGATCACGCGACCGGCCACGACCACGCCCACGCCCGCGACCACACGCACGAAGATCATGGCGGCGGCGTGCTGGTCCACCGCCATGGCGATGGACACGCTCACCGTCACGTTCCGGAAGGAGAGATCAGCCTGGGTAGCCTGATCGCGCTCGGCGCAAGTGGCGGACTGGTGCCTTGCCCTTCCGCGTTGGTGCTGTTGCTCAGCTCGATCGCGTTGGGCCGCGTCGGCTTAGGGCTGACGTTGTTGGTGGCCTTCAGCCTAGGGTTGGCCGGTGTGCTCATGGCGATCGGGCTGGTAGTCGTCTACGCTAAACACTTGCTGCCGGACAGCCGCAAGACATCGCAGCACGCCGCCTTCCGTCTGATCCCCGTGGCTTCGGCCGCGATCATCGTCTGCGTCGGGCTGATCATGACGTGTGTGTCGCTCGGAGTCATTCGCCCCGGACAGTTCCTGGGCGGAATGTAGCGTCAGGTCGGCCGAGACGTGCCCGCAGCCGACGGAGATCAGCCAGCGGTTCGATAGGTGTAACCACAATCCGCACCGACGACAGTGCGCTCTTCTGGCGCGGACCACTCCTTCGAGGCGCGCGATATCGGCCGCCAGCAACCCCCAGCAGCGCTTCGCCGGCGAGGCCCGGCAAAGTATGCTACCTAGCCGGCGACAAAGGCAGCATGGAACTCGCGTCCTCGCTGGTATTCGACTTTTGTTCTAACGGGATTCCGACCGTTGTCACGCCAGAAATCGCGCCAGGCGCTCCAGGGCCGGCTCCAGCACGGAGCGGTCGGCGGCATAGCAGAGGCGGACCGAACCCTCCCCGCCGGTCCCAAAGGCTACGCCGGGCGCGAGGCCGACGCGAGTCTCCTCGAGGAGCCGCTTGCAGAAAGCGAAGGAATCAGTAAGTCCGTCGATCGACGGGAAGAGGTAAAACGCACCGTCTGGCGTGGGAACCGTGACGCCGCAGATGCCGCCCAGGGCTTCCAGACAAAGGTCTCGGTTTTCCTTGAGCCGGTGAAGCATCTGAATGAGTTCGGATTCTCCCTGGGTGAGTGCGGCCTCGCCGGCCTTCTGCGTGAAGCTTGGCGCATGCGACACGACGAACTCGTTCAACTGCGTGGCTTTGGCGGCCAACGGGCGCGGCGCCACGAGCCAGCCCAGACGCCAGCCGGTCATGCAGTAGCTCTTCGAGAACGATTGCACCACTAGCACGGCGTCGTCGGGTGTGGCCTTTCGCAGAATCGAAGGTACCGGCCTACCCAGCGGTCCGGCGTAGTACAGGCGGTCGTAGACTTCATCGGCGAGGAGCCACAGGCCGTGCCGCCGCGCGAAATCGAGAAGCCCCTGCTGTTCGTCTGCAGTCGCCACCCATCCCAGGGGGTTTGAGGGAGACGTGTATACCAGCAGGCGGGTGCGTCGAGTGACCGCCGCTTCTAGCCGATCGAAATCGACACCATACCGGCCGTTACACA
>JAGWQP010000325.1 GCA_028876805.1 Acidobacteriota bacterium
CTCAACCGTCGCCAGCGCCTAACCGAGGTGTGCCAGGTTCACCCCCATAGCTGCCGCGTGGCCAGCCGCGCACCCTCCGCTAAGGCGCGGAATTTTTCCCAGACCACAGTGGGATGGACTTCTGGATGGTAGGTGGCCTGTGACGAGAAACCGCAGTCGGACCCTGCGATCACGTTCTCCCGGCCCACGCGCTCGGCATAGCGTGTAATGCGTTCGGCGATCAGCTCGGGATGCTCCACGATGTTGCTCGCGTGAGTGATCACGCCAGGGATCAGCACCTTGCCCTCCGGCAGCTTCACCGTTTCCCAGACGTGATACTCGTGCTCGTGGCGTGGGTTGGCGGCCTCAAACGAATACGCACCGGCATTGATCCGGAGCATGACTTCCACGATCTCCTTCAACGGCGCGTCGTGGATCCGCGGCCCCTCGTTGATCCCATAACAGGTGTGGAACCGAACCCTCTCCGCGGGAATTCCTGCGAGCGCGTGATTGAGCGCCTCGACCCACATCTGGGCCGCGCTGCGCTGTTCCCGAGCGCTCAACGAAGGGCGGCTGAAGATCTCGGTCAGAAAAGGGTCATCAATCTGAACGAGCAAGCCGGCATCCACAATCGCCTCGTACTCATGGTGCATGGCTGCGCCAACGGCCTCAAAGTATTCCTGTTCGGTCCGGTAGTATTCATTAAAGCCGACACCGCTCGGGGCTACCGACGGCAGAAAGACTTCTTCGGCGGCCAGGTTGGACACCGCTGCTTTCAGATTGTCGATATCCCGCTGGACCGCCTCGTCCCCCCGATAGCGGACCGGCCGCGTACACACCAGCGGGATGATGGGAACGACCGCCGCACCGGTCATGGCGTGGCCCATGTACTCGGCATAATACTCCGGGAAAGCCTCGGTTTCGGCGGTGAAACGCGGAAAGTTCGCCCCGGGCCTCGGTTCAAAGCCGTCGAGGCGCTCGCGCACGTACGCGAAGAAGCCTGGCTTGCCCTGCTCTCCGTCGCTAGGAATGTCGATGCCGGTCTCGGCCTGCCAGCGAACACTCTCGGCCACGGCACGGCGTACCCGAGCCTCCCAGGCTTTGCTGTCATAAGGCTCGCCCGTTGCCTGTGCCTTCATCTGATCGAGCAGATCCTTGGGACGCGGCAAACTGCCGCAGTGTGTGGTCAAGATGCGAGTCAGGCTGCGTTTCATGCCTTTGCAGTGTAGCGCATGCCTTCATCCCCGCGCGCCACGTGCCAGCATGACCCCTGGGTGCGGAGTCTTTGGAAGATCAGCACCGGGGCTTAGGCCGCCTTCCAACGATCCCGGCAGTTGCCGCTCAACCCCTGGGTTTGCTGTCGAAGCAGAACGTTCAGCTCCGGTGAGATTGTGGATCGCATTGGTGCCGATGGCGGCCGGCCCGGGGAACTGATGCGGATCGTCAACTCCGCCATCTACGGTCTGCTTGGCGGATCAGCAGCATTCAGATGCCGTGACTTCGCTGGGCCTGGAGACGGTTCGCAACTTCGCGGCGGACCGAGTCAATCAAAAAGCCTCCTCGAGACGGCGTTCCGGCTCGATCTGTGGCGGCGGATCTTGGCGTCACCGTCTCGCTTGCGGCCTGCTCTAGATCGAAGGAAATATCGTGCGCTGGTGTGGGCAGGCAAGGTGTGGGCAGACAAAGCGCAGTTGACCGCGCGAAGACCGCCGGGCTCGTCGACAACTCCGGCGGGCGCGGTTGATTCGTCACCCCGCTCTCAAGCCCTGACGCCACAGATCTCGGAAACCGACATTCTGGCGCGCGGAGGGAGGCCTTTAGCCTCGACCAGGGCGAGGCCGAGCCTGCTCGCGCGCCTTCGTGGGGCTTGCTGGATGAGCTGGGGCCATCAGCACCGGAAATCACGAGCCATCCAGCGCGACTAAGCTCGCGGACTTGTTGGGCGTAACGCGTGCTGATCCGATGCGGAGCCCCTCGCCTACAACTGGATCGTCCCCACCAGCTGGGATACGCTCGCAACCTTCTCCCGACGCAGAAACCCACCGAGTTCCGCCGCGATCCTCAGTGCGGCACGCGGATCCCAGAATAGGGCAGTGCCGACCTCGACGGCCGTGGCCCCGGCGATCAGGAACTCGGCGGCGTCTTCTCCGGTGGCGATTCCGCCCAACCCGACCACCGGGATTTTCACGGCACGAGCGGCCTGGCAGACCAGGCGCAACGCAATCGGCTTTATGGCCGGTCCGGAGAGCCCGCCGAACCCCGCGCCGATCCGCGGCCGCCGCGTGTGCGGATCGATGGCCAGCGCGATAAACGTATTGACGAGCGAGATCGCGTCGGCGCCGCTCGATTCCGCTGCGAGCGCCAGAGGCTCAATAGCGCTGACGTTAGGGGAAAGTTTCACCATCACCGGGCGCCGCGCCACGCGCTTTACTGCCGAGACCACCTCGCTCGTCAGTGCTGGATCGCTCGAGAAATAGATCCCTCCGTGTTGGGTGTTCGGGCAGGAGACATTCAATTCGTAGCCGGCCAGACCTTCATGGTCCTCCAAAATTCTCACTACTTCCACGTAGTCTTCGGTCGCGTAACCGAAGACATTCGCAAACACCGCGGCGCCGAGCCGAGCCAGGGCGGGCAACTTCTCACGGGCAAAAGCGCGCGCGCCGATGTTCTGCAGGCCAACGGAGTTGATCATTCCCGCTTCGGTTTCAAGGAGCCTGGGCGCCGGATTGCCGGCGATAGGTTCCCGCGACAGACCCTTCACGACCAAGCCGCCGAGCGCGCCCAAGTCCACCTGCTTCTCGAATTCCACGCCGTAGCCGAACGCGCCTGCCGCTGCGATCACCGGGTTGCGCAGGCGAATCCCGCACAACGAAGTGGCGAGCGCCGGGTCTATAGGATTCATGATCTAAATTCCCGGTCTGATACCACCGCCTTTCCGGCGGTTAACTTGAAGTTGGTCTTGTTCTATACTTTGATTACGC
>JAGWQP010000029.1 GCA_028876805.1 Acidobacteriota bacterium
CGGTGCCGACGCCTTCCCGAAAACCGTGGCCCTGCTGGAATCCTTGATGAAGGCGCAGGGGCTCCCCGTTCCTCCAGCCCCGGGCCAGTAGGGAAATGTAAAACGAGCGACCAGGGACCATTCAAACCACAGAAGGTCTCTGTAGCTGCTACCCCTGGCGGGCTATACCCCGGAGTGCCCGAAAACTTGACTACCTCCAAGATGAGAATCGGGTTCTTCGCCAGCAACTCGGGAACAGCGCCTTCGGCTCCAAACCAAAGTCGGCGTGTAGTGGTGGAGAACCCGATTCTCATCTTGGAGGTAGTCAAGTTTTCGGACACTCCGGGGTATGGCCCGCCAGGGGTAGCAGCTACAGAGACCTTCTGTGGTTTGAATGGTCCTTGGTCGCCCGTTTTGCATTTCCCTACTGGCCCGGGGCTGGAGGAACGGGGAGCCCCTGCGCCTTCATCAAGGATTCCAGCAGGGCCACGGTTTTCGGGAAGGCGTCGGCACCGCCCCGTTGGCCGCCTGCGCCGCGGGCGGCGTCGAGGGGCGTGCGGCCGCTGGCGTCTTTAGCGTTCAGGTCGGCGCCATGGGCCACGAGGAATTCGATGAACTTATCGAAACCATGTTCGGCCGCACCGTGCAGAGCGGTTTGGTTCGGCACAGCGTTCGCGCTCGGCATTTGACTCCCGCGACGGTAAGTCTGGGCGATGCGCACCGAGGCGCTGTCTTCGGCGGGAGCAGCGAAAGCTTGCACGGCCTCGGCAGGAGCTGCAACGGAAGCGCCGCCTCTCGCTCCACCGCGAGCCCCGGGTCCGGGAGTGCCTGGACCACCGGGAGCAGTACCGGGTATGGCACCGCGGCCGCCACGGCTGGTTAGGCTGCGGTCCAGGAGGGATCGGGCGTTCACATTCGCGCCGGATTTGATCAACAGGTCCATGGTCGCGAGCACACCTTCGTCCGTGCGGTTCCGGCCGCGCGTGACGCGCAGGCCGTAATCGACGCCTGCGGCTGCCATCAACGGGGTGATGCCCTCTTTGCTGGGCAAATCGACCAGCGCCTGGTGCTCCAACAGGAGCGCGACGAATTTGGCATCGCCGGCGCGCGCCGCGCGCAACAGCGGTGTGGCACCCTGGGCGAGCATGGTGTCACCGCCGCGATCCTGCGGAACATCGCGATACGGCGGACGCCGCTTCAACTGAATGTTCGGATTCGCGCCGCGTTCTAGCATCATGCGCCCGACCTCGACAGCCGTGAGCTTGTCCGGGCTCGGCAGAACGGACATTGCACCGTTGCCCTTCACCGGCAACGTGCTGACGTCAGCCGCCATGTAGACCGGCGAGCGACCGAACAGATCCCACTTGTCGAGATCGGCGCCGTCTTGAACGAGCACCGCGGCCGTGTCAAAATGCATGTTCTCAAGCGCGAGCAGCAGCGGTGTCTCACGGTCTGGATCTTCGGAATCGGGGTCGGCGCCGGCAGCCAGCAGGTCCTGTACGCAGGCCGCGCAGCCTTCGCGCGCGGCATAGTGCAGCGGGGTAAACCCACCCTTGTTCATGTCCTTCGGTCGGGGCTCCTGGATGACCTTGCGCTCCCACTGATGGATCTTGCCGTGATCGTTGAGGTTCGCACCGTGTGACGCAAGGAACTTCACCATGTCGGCCTGGCCTTGCGCGGCAGCCCACATGAGCGGGGATTGTCCGCCCCAGGTTTCCTTAGCGTTAATGTCGGCACCGGCATCCACAAGCTGCGCGGCCGCGTCAACTTTGCCGCTACGCGCAGCAGCCATCAGCGGCGTTTCGCCATCGGGCGTTTTGTAGTTGGGATCGGCGCCGGCCTTGAGCAGCACGCGAATGACTGGCGCCGAGCCGATGATGGCGGCTTCGGTGAGGGCTGAGGTACCAAACTGGCTCGCCAGTTTGACGTTTGCGCCGGCCTTGATCAACGCACGGACCAGCTCCAGATCGTTGTTTGCCGCAGCATACATGATGGGGGTCGCGCCATCGGCGCCGACGGAGTTGACGTTTGCACCCTTCGCGCTCAACAGGCGCATGGCGGCGGTGTGGTCGCCGGATTCGACCGCTTCCAGCAGTGCCGTATCGACGGCGCTTCGGGTCGCAGCGGGGGCGGCCGCCATCATCCACGCGCCGGCCAGCAGGACGACAGTTGCAGCCGCGGCTTGGCGCATGCCTAGACCTCCGAAAGACCTTCGGTGCTATCGCCGATGGATTTCACCGGGATATCATTGCGCACGAGCAGCGTAACGAGCAGGTCGCCGTGGCGCGAATCCTGGGGATATTTCAGGTGCTGGCCGCCTTTGATCTTTCCGTTCGCATGTCCCAGCACCGCGGACGGTAGCGGATCGTTGTTGTGGCGATCGCTGTTGCTCATGTCGCTGCCAAACAGAATCGTGGAATGATCGAGCACGGTGCCGCCGGCCTCCTTCGCCGCCTCGAGTTTCTTGATGAAGGCGGCAAAGACTTGCGTGTGGTATCTCTGAATCTGCACCAGCTTGTCCATCTTCTGCGTGTCGTTGCCGTGATGGGACAGCGGATGGAATCCTTCAGCGATGCCCAGGTTGGTGTACGTGCGCATGCTAGTTTCGCGATCCATCGAGAACGTGATTACGCGCGTGACATCGGCCTGAAAGGCAAGGGCCATCAGGTCGAACATCATCTTGAAGTAGTCTGTGATGTCGTTCGGGGTGCCGATCGGCGCATCCGGAATCGTCAACTCGGTATTGCTCTGCTTCTCCGCCATTTGCACGCGGCGCTCAATCTCGCGAACGGAGTCGAGATAGTCGCTGACGACCCTGCGGTCGTGCATGCCGAGGCTGGCCTGCAGCCGCTGTGCCTCCCCCTGTACGCGATCGAGGATGCTGCCGGTTTCCGCCAGAATCTGGGCTCGTTCCTGATCGGTGTCGCCCTGTCCGAAGAGCTTCTGGAAGACCGCGCGCGGGTTGCTTTCCTGCGGCAACGGCTGGGTCGGGGTGCGCCACGCCACCTTGGCGCTTCCCTGAGCGGTGGTGAGCTCAAGCGACGGAAGACGTGTGTCTTGGCCGACGTAGCGGGCGGCAATCTGGTCACAGCTGACGCCGGAGTCCGGACCGGCCTTGCCGAAGTCCCAGGGCTTCACGCAAGTCAGCCAGCCCTGCTCGATGTAGGCGTGGGGCTCAGGCGTTTCAGCCGGCTTATTGCGCAAGCCGGAGACGATGGTCAGATGCTGGCGGAACGGCTCGAGGGGCTGCAGGATCGGCGACATAGTGTAGTTCGTGCCGGTCTCCTTCGGCGACCAGCGGTCCATGATCGCCCCGTGCGGGAAGCCGATAAAGGCAAACCGCTTCGGCGCCTTCCCCGCGGGAGTATCCGCCCACGCGGTTGCCGCGGGAGCCATGGCCTCCAGCAGCGGCAGTGCGACGGCTGCGCCGGCTCCCTTCAAGACGGAACGGCGTGGAAGGTGTTTTTTGAATATGAACATGCTGTCGTCTCCTTATCTGCTCGCACTCAACACCGCCTGCGGTGCGCGGCGCATCCGAAACTGGTCGGTCTTGACCACCTCCTGAACGATGGTCGAAAATCTGTAATTCTTTGGTGCCGTGGCATGCACGATCCTGCGGACGGTGGGCATGTCGTAGTACTCGCGCGTGCGGCCCATGGCATACGTCAACAGGTTTTCCACCATCGTCTGCACGAATTGTTCGGGCCGGCGCAGCAGCGCATTGCGGAGATCGTCGGGCCCGTTGAGCTTTGTGCCGTCGGGCAGTTCACCAGCGGAATCGATGGGCGTCCCGGCGAAGCGGTCGTTGTCCCTCCACATTCCGGTCGCGTCGAAGTTTTCGAGCGCGAAACCGAGCGGGTCCATGACCGCGTGGCAGGACGAGCAAGTCGGGCTCGCCCGGTGTTTGGCCATCAACTGGCGGACCGTGAGCGCTTTGGTGGTGCCGATGTCCTTGTCGTCCAGGGTCGGGACGTTGGGGGGCGGGTTGGCCGGCGGGACACCTTGCAAGTACTTGAGGATGAACGATCCACGCAGCACAGGGGACGTGCGGTTCGGATAGGCGGCCGCCATGAGGATGGCGCCCTTGCCCAGCAAGCCCCAGCGCGCCGATTCTTTCAGTTCGACGGGGCGGAACTCATCGCCTTTGATGTCGGTAATGCCGTAGTGTAGTGCAACGCGCTCATTTAGGTACGTATGGCGCGCGCTCAGCAAATCGACGACGCTGCGGTCTTGCCGGAAGATGCTGTCAGCAAACAGCGTCAGCTCGGTGCGGAAATCCTGCCGCGGGTCCATCCGACCGGAGGCGTATGGGAAGACTTCGGTGTCGGGAACGACGGCGTCTAGCCGCGTCATTTCGAGCCACTGAAACACGAAATTGCTTGCCAAGGTCGTGGCTCGCGGATCGGCCAGCATGCGCCGGACCTGCCGGTCGAGCGTCGCCGGATCGCTAAGTTTGTTATGGATGGCGAGATCGAGCAGCTCCTGGTCGGGAATCGAGTTCCACAGGAAGAACGAGAGTTTCGACGCGAGTTCGAGATCCGTGATCGCGTACGTCTCGCCCGGCTTTAACCCGCCAGCGATGCGCTCGCCGCGATAGAGGAAGAAGGGGCTTGCCAACAATCCGGTGATCCCGGCTCGAATGCCGGACCCGAAACCGCCCTGCTTCGCCCCATCGGCGTAGTACCGCATGAGTTGGGTGATGTCGTCATTCGTCACCGGACGGCGATAGGCGCGCTCGGCCAGCGTCGTGAAAACCTCCTTCGCGCAGGCTTCTGGCGTCCTGGTCCGGTCCTTTGCCGGGTTGCAGGTAAGGATGTGATCGCGGCTGGGCGTGGCATCGAGACCCGTTGCGTCGAAGGGGCCGAGAAGCTGGAAGGAGCTCACGCGATAGGAACGATCCTGCCCACCGCCAGGCGCAAACATCTGTAACTGGTCGTCGGATTCGGCAAAACTCTGGCGTCGGAAGGTAACGCCGATCCTGTGAGGTCCGGCGGTGGCCTGGAACTTGATGTTCTTCAGGCGGGCGTTGACTCGGTCGAGCGCGCCGCTCTGCACCTGATCGTAAAGCTTGGAGTCTTCCTCGCCTCCGATCACTGTTTGATAGACGATTTTGTTGTCGAGCGTAACGACCAGCGGATTCTCGTACTCCATGCCATTGCCCCAGATATGGGTGGCCATGTCGGGGATGTTGATGCGGTATTCGCCATCGGCAGGGAGATCCACTTTCGCGAGGATGCCGCCCCGGGTCCCGAGCGGCAATCCGGGAACGTGGGTGAGCTGATTGCCGGACCCGGCGCGGAATGTCCAGCCCTGCGGGCGGGAATCGCGCTTGCCGAGCGCCAACAGAGCGACGTTTCGGGCCGCAATGACGTATTGCTCAATAAAGGAGGGCGAGACCTGAAGGGCGGACGCGATGTTGTCGAAGCCCTGCGCCGTGTCGTCCGGTGGCAGCAGGTCGGCGCCGTTGACCTCGACCAAAAGCAGATCGCGGACGGCGTTTTCGTACTCCTTGCGATTCAACCGGTGCAGCATGACCTGATCGGTGATGTGCGCCTGGTTGGGAAGCTTGTCGAGCGAACCTTCGAGCCACGCGACCAGCGAGTCGACTGCCTTGCCCTCCGGTTGTTTTGCTCCCGGAGGCGGCATGACGCGGCCGCGCAGCTTGCGCACGGCTTTCTCGAAAAGTTCGGGGTCTTTGGCAATGCTTGCGGCCGAAATTCCCTGGAAGGTGACGCCGCCGGTCTTGGCCTTGTCGTTGTGGCAGCCCACGCAGTATTGCTTGATAGTGGCCAACTGGGCGTCCGCCGGATCCTGCGCCTGGCTCTCGGGCGGGCCGCTCAAGGTGCCAACAATAATGGCGATCAGAGGGATCAGGTTCTGAATAGGTCGCATCGTTGTCACGAGTCCTCAAGCGTCCGGTGAAAGATAGGCCCACAGGCTTTCGAAGGCACGGTGAACGAATGCGTCGGAGTTACCCATCTTGGTTTCGTATTCCTTGGCAGGCCCGGCGTCGACCGCTTCCGACGGCCCGCGCCCTTTGTTTAGCATCTGAACCAGGCGATCGTAGATCGTGCCGAATATTTCGACCTGCGCGGTGATGTCGGCAAAGCTGAGCACGGGACCCTGCGCGGGAACGATCTTCGTTTCGCGGTTGGCGACCGTCCGGATGCGTTGCAGTCCACCGACAACGCCGCCAATCCAGCCTCCGGTCCACCAATCGACCACGGGCCAGCCCTGTCCGTAAGCAGCGTCGCCCACCGCTAGGATGTTCTGCTGCGGGAAGTAGACGTAGAGATCGCCGTCGGTGTGGGCGGCATCGGAGATGTATCCGTAGCGGATTCCGTTATCGAGAGTGCCCTTGTCGTAAAAGGTTTTGTTGGGTTGCGCGACCTTGGGAAACTTTTTGAATTTCTGGCCGTTATACGGCCACGTGATGTTTTGCTGCAACCAAAGTCGCGTGTTCTCGTGGGCGATTATCGAGGCGCCCGCCATGCCGAGACTCTGGTTGGAGCCGGTCTGCTCGGGATGCCAATGCGTGTTAAACAAGGTCCGCACCGGACCGCTATTGGGCAGCGCCATAACGGCCTGTGTCAACGCGGCGGCGTTTTGCGCGAGTCCCCCGTCCACCAGGACGACAGTATTGTCGCCAGTTCCGGTTCCCGTACGCGCGAGAACGTTTGCGCCCGCCCCGCTCAGCAGGAAAAGGTTGGGGGCCAACTCGGTCGTGGTGATCTGCGGCGTTTGCGTGAAGGCGGATGGAGCCGCCAATCCCACCGCTGCTGCCTGCAAAAACCCCCTGCGCGTTGAAACGAACATAGTTAGGGCTGATCCAGTATACTCCGGCGAGGCTTCGAACACATCCCTCCCTGTGTCCAGCGCTCTAACGCGGTTCGGTCTCCGGCGCGACCGGCGGCTGCGGCCGGTTCGGTACTGGAGCCGGCTTCGGCAACGCCGCCTTGCCGTCCAACGCGAACGCAAACATCATCGGCGGATTCTCAATGTTGTCGTCATTCGGCCCTACCGTCGCGGCCGGTCGCCCGAGGCCGCCCTGGAACGTCACATACTGCTTGCCATCCGCCTCGTAGGTGATCGGAGGAGCCATACCGGTACGTCCCGTCTGGATCTCGTACAGGATCTCTCCTTTATCGGCCGTCACAGCCCGGAAGCGTCCATCGTTGATCACCTGGAATACTAGGTTGCCCGCCGTCGCCACGGCTCCGCCGCCGATGCCACCGCCTCCATCGATGCGCCACGCGAGCTTCTGATTCACAGGATCCCAAGCCTGCAGCGCGCCCCGCATGCCTTCGGCCGTGGGCGGCCCGATCGCGGGACTGTCGATCCGCTTAGGATCGCGGCCACTGCGCGCATAGCCGGTGGAGCCGGGGCGGAACTCCTTCTGCGCCTCGTAGGTGTACGGCTGCAGGAACACGGGAATATAGACGTATCCTGTAGTGGGACTGTAGGACATTGGCGACCAGTTGTGCGCGCCGCCGCCGGTCGGAAACAGCGTGATCGGGTCCGTATCGTAGTAGGCAGCGGGATTCACCATGGGGCGGCCCTTGGCGTCCAGCCCGAGGGCCCACGTGGTCTTCACATAGGGGGCTGCAGAGATGAACTCGCCGGTGAGGCGATCCAGCACCCAGAAGAAGCCGTTCTTCGAGGCCTGCGTGATCACCTTACGCGTCTTGCCTTTGACATTCAGGTCGAGGAGCATTAACTGCTGCACGCTGTCGTAGTCCCAGTTGTCGTTGGGCGTTGTCTGGAAATACCATTTGAGCCGGCCCGATGTGAGGTCCACGGCCAGGATCGAGCAGGTATACAGATTGTCCACGTTCTGTGCGCCCCGAAATTTTTGAACCCAAGGTTCGGCGTTGCCAGTGCCAACGTAGACCAGGCCCGCCTCGGGATCATATGCGAATCCGTCCCAGACCGCGCCGCCTCCCCCCTTCGTCCAGAAGTCGCCGCCCCAGGTCTTGAGCGCGGCCTTCATCGCGTCGTTCTCCGGTGGCAGTTCGGGATTGCCGGGGACGGTGTAAAACTTCCACGCCTGGCGACCGGTGGAAGCATCAAATGCCGCAAAGAACCCACGCGTCGCCTTGTCCCCGCCGGATGCGCCGATGATCACCTTACCGCCCGCGATGCGCGGCGCCATTGTCAGCGTGTATAAATCCTGCGGGAACGCCACGCGCGCTTCCCACAGCGGCTTGCCCGTCAGCGCGCCCAGCGCCTGCAGCCGGCCGTCATTGATCGCGGCGATGATCATGCCGTTGTAGAGCGCAATGCCGCGGTTCACAATGCCGCAGCAGATCCTCGGCCGTACGGCTGCCTGGTTCACTTCCGGGTCCCAGCGCCACAGTTCTCTGCCGGTGCGCGCGTCCAGTGCGTAGACGACGCTCCAGGTCGTGATGCCGTAGAGCGTGTTGTTCCACATCAAGGGCGTGCCTTCCTGGTTTCCGCCGCCCGCGCCCACTGCGTAGGACCACTCGAGCCCTAGGCGCTTCGCATTCGAATCGTTGATCTGCTTCAACGTGCTGTAGCGCGTCTCCCCCTGATCGCGTCCGTAACTCAGCCAGGAGCCGGGCAGGGCATCGTTCACCACGCTCCCGGCGTTGCGAAGCACCTTTCCATCTACTTTTACCGGATTGGCCGCTGGTTGCGCCGGCAGCCCTGCTTCCCCGCAAAATCCCAGGATTCCCAACGTCAGCGCGAGGTGTGTCCGTCCAAAATTACCCATGAAACGTCCCACCGACGATTTTGAACTACACTATCACAGACACATCTCGGTTTCACTGAGCCGTTGGGGCATATTGCCGCATCCTTTTTCATCGGAGTCCAACCGTTGCGATCAGGAATGCGTGGCCGGCTGCGCACACGATCGCCCGTCCGGTCTCTACGAACCTGTCCCGCGCCAATAATGGACGCGGCCGTTCACATCACGCGATTGGCCGTTCATGGCGGTGGTGAAGACCGCCCAGTTCGGGCTTTGCCACGACAGTGCCGCGTACCTGACAATCTATCGGTCAACTCCTTCCCTGACCCACAAACGTGTGAGGGGATCGGTGGGAATGACATACGCAGCCGAACGTCCTTCTCAAAGTATCGAGCATTCCAGAAATCACGAAAGGGTTCAGGAACTACCGGCGTATGGGTCCGATCAAGCGCTCTCGGCCTTTGGCATGAAGGGCCTCTATGGGCGGTCAGCACCTCTTGAATCCGTCGTTTTGCAGTTGTCTACGAACCTCGGTTCCAGAAACACAATCTCGGTCGCGGATCGGGTATCGAGGCACATTCGATCGCCCGAGGCTCGATCGTCTGCGGTGCAACCCAGTGGGAGGGGGTGGTCGGCGATGTTGAGATGCAGTGCCTCATGACGGCCACAGCGTGTGGCGGCGTTGACCGAGCCCTCACCCTGAGCGGGTCGGACTTGCGCTGGGACAAAGAATGATCCGCTCACATCGCGGGAGGCTCTCATCGCTACACGAAAGGGTTAGACAAGTGAAGCAGCGAGCCGGCAAAGGCTGCTCGAGCAGATCGAGCGCACGCGAGTGCCACGGGCACGCCTACGGAAGGTCTTGATGATGAGACGGAGTCCGAAGTAAGCGAAGGGCGAGAAATGATCTCGGGATCTGGCGCCTCCTTCAGCCGTTGGCGCCCGAGACGGGATGGTCAGATTGACATGATCCAACGTGGCTGCCAGTTCGGGACTTACGGCGGTCAGTAGGCACTTGACTTTTTCCCCGGTCTTTACCCGAGAGACATCGGCCAGCCGGCCGCTTCCACCTCCCGCCAGCCGCAAGGTAACTGCAACACAGGCCAGCCGGTCTAGGGTTGCGTTAGGGCAAAGATACTCCTCGTGTATCGCGGGACACTGAGGGGGGATGATGAAGACCATACTCTTGCTCGCGGCCGCACTGTTGCTAGCGGCGGCGGTGTTTGTACGGACCTCCGTGCATTCCCAAACCGCACCGGGCCCCGTGCCGAATTTGGATCCGATTCCGAGCGAAGACTTCACGGCCGGCTCGCCCAAGGGTTACTGGTTGACTCATGCCGCCGAAAAAGAGCCTCAGACCTACTTATTTGCCTACGGAGACGGCGCGCGAGTCTCCATTTCAGCCGAGGCGAAGATTCGTTACGACCCGCGGTCTGACTTGAAAATGCGCCTCAAAGATGTCTTCGAGAGCAGGTTTGGCCGCCGGATTCAGCAGAGCCGCCAGCGCAGTTGCCGGGACGTCGGAGCTAGTCCCGGCGTCGGAGCATATTGGCGGTTGAGGTGCGCGGCTTGAACGGGCCTTTTCGGCGGATTTGCCGGTGTCGGTTACCGGGTAGGCCACTGCTCGGACTGCCCGATTTCTTGTCGCCGGCCGCCGGGTACCATCGCCAAAGCGCCTTTCCTCCGGGGCAGGGGCACTGGGTCGGCCGTTGCGTCGCTTCTCGCTCGTCGGCCCCGCGCCGGGACTCTTCCGAACTGACTCCGCCCCTTTCCGGAGCACCTCGAACAAGTTCGGAGCCGTAACGCCAAACTTTGTAGCGTCCGAGA
>JAGWQP010000326.1 GCA_028876805.1 Acidobacteriota bacterium
CGCGTGCGTTGTTCTGACGAGCCATGGGTGAAAGCGTCGGGCACGACATAGCCTTGGCTGCGGCGCTGCAGTCGATCGTCGCCGATGGCAGACGCCGTTTGCATGGCGGCCTCAACATCGCCGGGCTCGATGAAGCGCCACTTCTCCTCCGCGTGGTGCGCCCATACCCCGGCAAGACAGTCCGCCTGCAACTCGACCCGAACCTGGAGTTGATTGGCCTCGACTTTGTCCATGCCGCGCTGCGCTTCCTGCACTTGGGGCAAGATCCCGAGCAAATTCTGCACGTGATGACCGATTTCGTGCGTGATCACGTAGGCCTGAGAGAATTGGCAGCTTTTGCTTCCTACATCGCAGCCACGGAAACGCCGCTCGAGGTCCTGAAAGAATGCGGTGTCGAGATAGACCTTCTGATCGTT
Source organism: Acidobacteriota bacterium (assembly GCA_028876805.1). Lineage (GTDB taxonomy): Bacteria > Acidobacteriota > Terriglobia > Bryobacterales > Bryobacteraceae > PSRJ01. Next base: position 417 of record JAGWQP010000326.1, read on the forward strand.
CGGGCAGTAGAACGGGCCCATAGCGGACTGGGCAAACCCGCATGCCGACTGCGTAGCGCCGGAGAACATGACTAGTGTCGGGGCCTCGTAAGTTCTCCCGGCTTGCGCGAAAATCTCTTTCCATTGGACTTCCGTGCTTCCAAGCACGGCCGATACGAACTCACTCGTTTGATCGGATGCAGATTCCGTCTTGGCATTGCCGGGAGCGGTTTGCGACTCCTGTTGCGAGCCACGCAGGCCAGATAAAATCTCCGCCCCGCCGATTAGATACAGCGGATTGATGCCCAATGCCCAGCCGACGATGACGAGGAGGATGATGGTTCCAATGCCAATACCGCCGGCGCGGCCCATGGGAAAACCGCCCGGTCCGTCCCCGCGCCGATCTTCCACCTTGTCGCTGCGCGGCAATTCATCCAAGCGCATGTCACTTCTCCTCGTTCTAGCCGCTCTTGCGAACTCGCGACGCTGCTATCTCGGCGCTGCGCGTCATCTCCGATTATGTACCCAATGCCATATAAACAGAATCAAGATGGCGCCGACGATTGCGGACACCAGAGTACGAATGAAGCCAAAAACCTGGATATTCATGAGACTGGCAAGCACCCCGCCCACAAAGGCCCCGGCTATGCCGACCAAGATATTGGTGAAAATGCTATGATCCGATGCGGTCACCTTTTCTGCGATCCATCCGGCGAGTACTCCGATCAATAGCATCGAAAGGAAACCCACCTCCGGGTGACCGAGAAATCCTTGCGCATCTTCCATTGCACCCTCCACCTTCCACCGCCTATACCTTTGCCGGCTAGCTGTTCGATTGCTCCTTCGTGAGTGCTTAATTTCGGCAAAGGCGGCGTTATTCGCGTCGCTGGGCGCCGAAGAAGCGGTCAAAGACGCTCTGCATATTATCGATATGCTCTTTTTCGACGTCTCGACCAGTTTCGAAGTGATCACCGAACACCGCCGCGCCTGCACCGCCCATCACACCCAGCTGCTTGCTCAGGTCCGACAGGTCTTTTATCTGCGGTGACTGTCCCTGTCGCCCTTGCGGCATTTGGGCGGGGCCGCCCACGGCGCCGCCAAGGACATCGCGTAGAATTTGGCCAAAGATGTCGCCGCCCGGCACCCGGGGTGCGTCAGGACCGGAGGGCACCGGACCTTGTTGTCCGCCGGGTATGGGTATCTGTACAGGTCCCCCGCCGATAATGACGGGTTTGATGCGGCCCTCTCGAATTCCCTTCTCAAGTTCTCGCAGAATGGAGCCAAGAAGGTCGCCCTCGGGGGTTGGCTGCCCGCCCGCGTCCCTCGGAAGAGTAGGCGGTTGGCTAGCCGGAGGAGGAACTTTCTGGCCGGGCTCTGGAGGCGCGGCGGGTGATCCCGGCATCCCACGCCCGAAAATCTGCCCCAGGATATCGCCTAGGCTGCCGCCCGACGGGGCGGGCTGTCCCGGCGATACGGACTTTCCAGAAGATCCGCTTCGCATCAGTCCGGAGAGGACCACCCCCGCCAGTACCGGCAACATCTTCTTCAGAACATCCGAACTGACTCCCG
>JAGWQP010000327.1 GCA_028876805.1 Acidobacteriota bacterium
CCGGGTGAAATCGAGGAAAGTCTTCACCACACGGTCGAGCCGCAGGATCTCGCGCGATACGATCTCCATCTGTTGTGCGACATCGGTATCACCGCGCGCCAGTTTGGAACGCGCCACTTCAACGTGCAGCAGGATGGCGTTCAAGGGATTTTTCACTTCGTGAGCTACGCCTCCGCTGACTCGGCTGAGGGCCGTCAGGCGATCGGCCGTCTGCAGTTCACGGCCGATCTGGCGCTGCGCTTCGGGATCGCGCAACCGGACCAGCAAGCCCGCGCCGGCCGCTGCCGCCCCGTTGGAAGCTGTCAGAATATCCACCGAGAGCAAGACGTAGGCCGGCCCGGACACGGCCGGTGGCCGCGGAGAGAGGGTGACGCGCCGGTTGCGAACCGGCCGGCCGACCTCGCATGCCTGCTCGATCACCAGGCCCATGGTCGTGTGCGGCGGAAACACTTCCGCCACGGTTTTGCCGGACAGGCTCGATCGGGCGGTTCCTAGAAATTTCTCGACGGTTCCGGAAGCGAACACCAGGCGCCGTTCCCGCTCGAAGATGAAAACTGCGTCCTCGAGATCCTGGAGCAGCCGATCAATGTTCCCGCGCAGATCGGAGACCTCAAACTGCGCGCCGCGCAGCCGCTGGCCGAGCAGGCTGACCTTCGAGGCCATCACTGAGAGCTCGTCGCCGGCGGGCAGCTCGGTAGAAGCCGCTTCTTCCGCCTCGTATTCGCCCCGGGCTGCCAAATCCAGCATCTGGCCGATCCGCCCGAGCCGCCGGAAGGCCACGGCCGAAAACAGAAATGTGATGCACGCGGCGCCGATGACCGACAGCACCCCGATTCGAATATTCTCTTGAAGTGTGGGGATGATGTCATTCCGGAGAAGCTTGGGATCGATGATTACCCGTACATAGAGCAGCGGAACCTGCTCGGACGTTCCGAGCTTCTGCTCCAATTGGTAATACTGCGTCTCGGGGCGGAGCAGGATTTGGAGTTTCTCGTACCACTTTTTCGTGGTAACAATCGGCTCGAAGGGTGGATACCCGGGTGACATCACCCCAAGCCGATTGGGGTCGCTATCCGCGAGAATTACACCCTCCCGGCCCACCACCGCCACCTCGAGAATCGCATGCGAGGCCGTGATGATTTTCACCAACAGGCTTGCCAGGTCGGGATCTTTCAGGGCCTCGGGCAGCGGCACCGTCTGCTGGCGATCAAGGGATTGACGGACGAAGGTCGTCGCCACAATACTGAGGTTCTCGGCACGTTCCCGAGTAGTCTGAAACTGCCCCTGCACTTCGTTTTGGAAATTCACCGCGGCTACCAGCCCCACGATGAGGCTGACCATCGCCACCGAGCCCAACGTCAACTTGGTCTGAAGAGTCATGCGTCACTGGGGGATCAGCAACAGTTTCCCCGCCGTCGTGCGGCCCTCCAGGTCGCGGTGGGCGGCCGCCGCTTCCGCCAGCGAATACGTGCGCTCGATGCGCAGTTTCAGTTTCCCGGCGGCAATCCAGGTCAGCACATCGCCCGCCCGCCACAGCAGCTCGTCGCGCGTGAGCAAATGGTGGGCTAGGCTGGGCCGGGTTAGAAACAGGGATCCTTTGCCGTTCAGAATATTGGCGTCGAACGGCGGCACGGGGCCGCTCGACTGGCCAAACAGAGCCAGCACACCGCGCGGCCGCAGCGAATTCAGGCTCTTGTCGAAGGTAGTCTTACCCACCGAGTCGTAGACTACATCTACTCCCCGCCCGTCGGTCAGCCGCTTCACTTCGGCTTCGAAATCCTGCTTCGTATAAAGAATCGTTTCGTCAGCCCCGGCCTGGTGCGCCACGTGGGCTTTCTGGTCGGTCGAAACGGTCCCGAAGACCCGGGCCCCCGCCATCTTGGCCATTTGCACGATCAGCGCTCCCGTTCCGCCGGCCGCTGCGTGCACCAGGCAACAGTCCCCGGCTTTGAGCGCATACGTGGAATGGGTCAGGTAATGCGCAGTCATGCCTTGCAACATGGCGGCGGCTGCCGTTCGAAAATCCAGCCCCGTGGGGATCTGAACCAGCACGGCCGCCGGGACCACCGCATATTCGCCGTAGCACCCGCGCGACATCGCCCACGCGACGCGGTCACCTGCTGCGACTTCGGTTACCTCCGGGCCCACCGCTTCCACGGTCCCCGCGCCCTCGTTGCCCAGCACGATCGGCAGGTCGGCCTTGTACAAACCGGTGCGAAAATAGACGTCGATAAAATTGACGCCAATCGCCGCTATCCGCACCAGCGCCTGCTTGGGCCCGGGCCGTGGCGTCGGCACCTCGGTCATCTGCATCATCTCAGGGCCGCCGGGTTCTTTCACATGAATGATTTTCATCAGTCAACCTCTTCGTAGTGCCCTTCGCGCATGAACGGTCGTTGCATAGAGTAACAGATACAGCAAGGTGAACGGAAACGAGATCAGCGGCGCGAGCCTGCGGACCGTGCCGGCATCTCCCAGTCCCGACCGCGAAAGGACAAACCGGTACATGTTGCTCCAGTGTCCGAAGTCCAGCGGGAAATAACCGCCATTCTCGTTGATGATCAGAACTTTGGTCGGGAACCGCAACGCCAGCGCCCATTTCCACTTCGTCAGAAGGGGTTCGCCTGAGCAAACGATGCCCACCATGGCATACCGGTTCTTGATCACTTGCCGATAGAGCGAGCGGCGGGCCTGAAGGCTGCGACATTCCGTTACGCGATAAACTCGCGTCCTCTCCGGGCTGAACCCCGCGGGAAGGCCGCCATAGCAGGTGACCAGATCGACCCAGACCTCCTCAACCCAGTTCCGCCGGATTGGCGCAATGGCACGCTCCAGGATTCCCCTAGAGCCACTCTCAACCAAAAGAATGCCTTGGCCGGGCCGGAAGTAACCCGTCAGGAAGTTACGCACTATTCCGAATATAGCGTGCGGTAGCCTGGATGTGGACGGTGATGCTCGAAAAACTGCCCACCGAACAGCCCAATCCGGCCTCCTCATCGATTGATACGCAGCCGACCGAGGCGGCCTTGCGGATCATCAATGCCGAAGACCACCGCGTGGCGGAAGCCGTCGAACGGGAGATCCCGGCGATTGCACGGGCGGTGGATCTGATTGTGGCGGCTTTCGGGTGTGGAGGCCGTCTGTTCTACATCGGCGCGGGAACCAGCGGCCGGCTGGGCGTCCTGGACGCCGTCGAGTGCCCGCCTACCTTTGGCACCCCTCCGGAAATGGTGCAGGCCATCATCGCTGGCGGGCAAGCTGCCTTAAGCGGCGCCGCCGAAACCACGGAAGACGATCCGGCTACGGGCGCCCGCGACTTGCGCGCCTGCGGATTCGGCGCCGCTGACGTTCTGGTGGGGATCGCGGCCAGCGGACGCACGCCCTATGTCCTTGGGGCCGTCGCTGAAGCGCGAAAAATGGGAGCCGCGACGGTCGGCATCAGCGCGACGCCCGGTTCGGAGCTCGCGCGCGCTGTCGACTGCGCCATCACGCCTTTGACCGGACCCGAGGTCGTGACAGGGTCCACGCGCATGAAAGCTGGAACCGCGCAGAAGCTGGTGTTGAACATGCTCACCACGGCCGCCTTCATCCGCCTGGGCTATGTTTACGGGAACCTGATGGTCAACGTCCAGCCCAAAAACGCCAAACTCGCCGACCGCGCGCGGCGTATCTTGGCTCAGGCGGCCGGCATCGCTCCGCAGCGCGCAGTAGAATTACTGGCCGCAGCGGGCGGCAGCGTGGCGGTCGCGATCCTCATGGGTAAGGCGGGCATCGGTCGCGCAGAAGCCGAGCAGCGCCTGGCGGAAGCGGGCGGGCGCATCTCGGAAGCCATCCGCAACTGCGAAAGGATTCATGGATAAATTCGTCATCACGGGCGGTACCCCCCTTCAAGGCGAGATCGCCATTAGCGGCTCCAAAAACTCTGCCTTGCCGGCGCTGGCAGGCGCGCTGTTGACCGACAAGCCGGTCACGTTGAAACGGATTCCGCGCGTGCGGGATATCCGCACCATGCAGCGCCTGCTCGTCGATATCGGAGCGAAGGTCGAGGCACAAGGTGAAACCTTCCAGCTCCACACAGCGCGGATCGTCTGTCCGGAAGCGCCCTACGAGCTGGTCAAAACCATGCGGGCCTCGAGCCTGGTGCTGGGTCCTCTGGTGGCTCGCAGCGGCCGCGCCCGGGTTTCGCTGCCGGGAGGCTGCGCCATTGGCTCGCGTCCTATTAACCTGCATATCTTCGGCCTAGAGCAACTCGGAGCCAGCATCCACCAGTCGCACGGTTACATCGAAGCGGAGGCGCCAGACGGCTTGCGCGGCGCCGTCATTGATTTCGATAGAATCACCGTCACCGGCACCGAAGACCTCATGATGGCCGCGGTGTTGGCCAAAGGCGAAACCATTCTTCGCAACGCCGCGCGCGAGCCGGAGGTGGTGGACCTCGCCGAACTGCTCGCCAGAATGGGCGCCCAGATCGAAGGCGCGGGAACGTCCACCATTCGCATTCAAGGCGTGGAGCTCCTCGGCGGCGCTGAACACACCATCATTCCGGACCGCATCGAGGCCGGGACGTTTGCCATCGGCGCGGCAATCACAAATGGCGATCTCACCATCACTGGATGCCAACCGGATCACGTCGGAGCGCTGGTGTCCAAGCTCCAGCTGGCCGGCGTGGACGTAACCCAGCCGGGGCCGAACAGCTTGCGCGTCCGTGGCGCGGGCCGGTTGCGGTCCGTCGACATGACCACCGAGGAGTACCCCGGCTTTGCCACCGACCTGCAGGCGCAGTACATGGCCTTGATGACTCAGGCCGAAGGCATCGCCATCATCACCGAGACGATCTTCGAAAACCGCTTCATGCACGCGCAGGAACTGGTGCGCATGGGTGCCAACATCCGCCTGGATGGCAAGCAGGCTATCGTCGCCGGGCCGCGCGAGCTGACCGGCGCCGGCGTGATTGCGTCCGACTTGCGGGCCAGCGCTTCGTTGGTGTTGGCGGCCTTGATGGCGAGAGGCGAAACCGTGATCGACCGCGTTTACCATATCGATCGCGGTTATGAGAAAATCGAGGCGAAATTGGCGCGCGTCGGTGCCAAGATCCGCCGCGTGGAATGAGAGTCGATGCCGCACAACCCTGGATTCCTGAAGCTGGTCAACGACGCAAAATCGCGCGTGAGGGAAATCGATATCGCAGGCTACAGGAAGATGGTCGCCGCCACCGAACCCCATATCCTGGTGGACACGCGAGAGGAGAGCGAGTGGGCCGCCGGCCATGTTAAGGGCGCGCTGCATCTGGGCAAAGGCGTCATCGAGCGCGACATCGAGACCCAGGTGCCCGATAAGGCAACCAAGCTAGTGCTCTATTGCGGTGGTGGTTTTCGCTCGGCGTTGGTGGCCGACAACCTGCAGAAGATGGGTTATTCCAACGCCATTTCTCTCGACGGCGGCTGGCGTGCTCTGAAGGAATCCGACTTGCCGCTCGAAAAGTAGCGCCGGCCGATCCGGCCATCCGATCGGTACCCTCGGGGGCGTTTCCTGCAGAAATCCCTATTTCTCGTCTTTGGGGAAATCGTTCTCCGCCGCGACTTCCCAACTCGAGGCCTGGGTCGAGCGAGGTAGCAGCCTGAGAAGCTCATCGATGCCTCACCATGATAGCCGCCCGCCCGATTCTCGCCGCGGCCTACTTCGGATCCGGGTCCGCAATCCCCAGATCGCTCAGCACCGTTGGCGACTTCTCATCCACCGCCAGCAGGTTGTGACAGGCGTTGCAGTCTTGCGTGATCGAGCGGCCGTATTTGGTTGAATGGCTGCCATCGTGGCATCGGAAACAGCCCGGAAATTCCGTGTGCCCCAAATGATCCGGATACGTGCCCCAAGTGACCCTCATCTCGGGGAAGACGTTGCGGTTCCACAACGCCAGCACCTCGGCCGCCGACGCCGTCACCTCGGACCGGCGTGTGGCCCAGACCTGTGGATAACTGTCCTGATAATACTTTTCGAATGCCGCCGGGATAAGCCGTGCCGCCGCCTCTCGCGAGGCATACTTGGCTTCGAGGATCTCCAATGCCTTCTTCTTCGCAAACGGTAGCAAAGGCGAAATCAACCCCACGTTCATCGCATCGTCGACGCCCCGCTCGGGCAGCTCGAAGGTATGCGTCGGCCGGTTATGGCAGTCCATGCAATCCATCTCGCGGACGGACAGCCCGCTGATGTTGGCGTTGGGCGCTGCGTAGACCGTTTTTCCGGACGGTCCGTCGTACTCGACCCAGGGAATGTCTTGGCGTGCTCGGTCCGTGTGCGCGTACCGGATCCGCACGCCGGGGCCTAGGTGCGTTCCATGAATCCCGATGCCGTGGTTGCCGCCGCCGATTTTCATCAGCAGCACCGTCTCGGTCCGCGTGTTGGCTGCGTCGTCGGCGTATTTGGCGAACACTTCGATCCGGTCCGGGCCATATTTCTGGGGATAGTGACAGGCTTCGCAGGTCTCTCGCGCCGGGCGCAGGTTCCGGACCGGCGTAGGAATGGGCCGCGGGTAGGTATTGAAGGCGACGGCAAACACCTGCCCGACTCCTGATAGCTTGCTGCGCACGAACCAGGAGGCGCCGGGCCCAATGTGGCACTTGACGCAATCCACGCGCGAGTGCGGTGAGTTCTGATAGGCGGTATATTCCGGCTGCATCACGACGTGGCAGGTCTGGCCGCAGAAGGTCACCGAATCCATGTAATTCACCGCAGTATAGGTGAGCTGGCTGGCTACGACGATGTTGATCACGGTCGTTGCGCCAATGAAATAAACCAGCTTGCGCAGCGCTGGATTGCTCCAGGCCAAAGGGACCTGCGGCGGGTTGACGCCCGCGCGACCTTCCCGTCGGCGTTTCAGCCAAATGCCCAGCGGGATCAGCAGCAGGCCGCCCAAAAATGGCGCGGGGATCGTCAGGAACGCCAGAATGCCAACATAGGGGTTCTCGCTGCCGCCTCGCAAGGTAGTCGGTAGCAGAAAGAGCCAGAAGATCGTCGCGGTGGTGACCGTCACCACTCCGATCAAACTGACCCAGTTGTTGCACAGATGAATGATGAGTGTCAGCCCGCTGGGCCCGGTGCGGTTCAGATTCGGAGTCATTCCGTCTGTTCTAATCCCCCGCCGGCGTCTTTTTGGGCGCCGGCTTGCGGTTCCGGACCTGCGTGCGCTTGTCCGGTTGAGTGCTCTGTCGAGTGCGTGGACTCCCTCTTTACACTAAAGCCGGTCAAAAAAGCGGTGTCCAGCGGGTAGGCATCGGGATCGAAGACCGTGCTGTAGAAGTGCCAGATGACGATCGCCCCTCCCGCCAGGATCGCTTCGTAGAAGTGGATCACAGTCGCCACGTCCAGCCAGATCTTCGGGAAAAGCTTCAGCGCGATATTGTTAGCCCACAGCATCAGACCAGTTGCCGCCATCACCACGGTGCCCCAAATCAAGGCCCAGTATTCGGCCTTTTCCACATAGCTGTAGGAGGAGTGCACCGGAGCTTCCGGTCCCAGGCCCAGACTGTGGGCAAAACCCGCCAGGGCTTCGCGCACGTCGTTCCGCTGGGGCAACAGCGCCTTCCAATGTTGCCGCAGGCGCCGGCTCACGATGAGCGACACCACGTGCATGACCGCCGCCGCCAGAAAGATCATCGCCGCCGAGCGGTGGATGAGGCTGCGCACCGACTGCGCTCCTTCCAGCAGGAGCAGAGGGCGCGCCCACCATTGGTCCGGATACTTCAGGGCAAATCCGGTCCAGGCCAGCGTCAAAAACGAAACCCCGAGCACCGCATGCAGCACACGCTCGAGCGGCAGCATCTGCAGCTCACCGGTCTCGCCCGCCATCTCCCCGCGGTCGCCCGCGACTCCGCCTCGAAACCGCGCGCGCAGGAGTTTGCGAATCCAATCGCCCGCATTGTGAATCAACATCAACCCCAACGTCACCGGAATCAACCATAAGTAGAACCGGCGCACCCAGCGCACGCCGGGCGCGGCGCGGCCTTCGGTCAGGTGCACCTGGCTAATGGCAAACCGCGTACCGGCGCCGGCATGACATTGCCCGCAGGTCTTCGGGAGGTTGTTCGCATGGATGGTAGACTTGGGATCCGATGACGGCAGGATGTTGTGGACCCCGTGACAACTGGCACAGTTTGCTACTGTCTGGGAGCCTGCCTTGGCGGCCAGACCATGGAAAGAAGCATCGAAGGTCACCAGCCGGTCGGCGGCCATCCGAAATTTCCGCGTCAGCCGCACGTCGCCATGGCAGCTTCCGCAAGTATTCCGAATGTTCGCTTGAAAGACCGGCGACGCCGCATTGGTATGCTTGAGAATCTTGTGCTCATCGTGGCAATCGGTACACAGAGGCGCCTGTGTAATTCCACGTGCCAGCGCCTGCCCATGCACGCTGGCCCGGAACTGTTGGGCGATTTCGAAGTGGCACATTCCGCAGGTGTCCGGAACGGCCGCGCGAAAGGTTTGCGACTTCGGTGGCAGCATTTCGTGCGCGCTGCCGTGGCACTTTCCGCAGTCCGGTCGACCCGCACTCCCGGTACTGCGCGCCTGCCCGTGAACGCCGCTCGCGTAGTCGCCCGCCTGGTCTGGGTGACAGTTGGTACATTCCGGTTTGGGGATGCCCGCGGCGTGGGGATATTTTTCATGACCCTCGTGACAAGTGTCGCAACTCAACCCGGCGTGAACGCTTTTGAGGAGCTGTGGGGCTTGCTCATGACACAACGCACAGCCCGGCGCTGTATCGTTGGCGGCGCCGAAGCCCCGGCCTGCGGCCGCGCATAGGACCCCAAGAAGGGCGGAACCGAACGCGAGGCGCGACCTAGCCCGGTTCACCATCGGATTATAGCTCCCTGTAGGTCGCTTGAACCCAGGTCTGGTAGGTGTATGCAATCGCAAGTAGCAGCCCGTAGATTGCGGCGGCCACGGTCAGCAGCTTGCCCCATTTATCGATGCCGTCGAGATTGTGAGAAATTGCCAGCTGACACGCTGACTCTGACGGGTACACCAGGTGGAGCCTCTCATCCTCCCTTACGCTGACGATCTTCCGGTATCCGGCCACAACCAACACGGCCAGCGCCAAAGCCGCCCAAAGGATCATCCAGGGAGTGAAGTTGATATGCATGATGCGCCTCGATTCCCGCTAGAATTCCTGCACGCTGAAGTCCAGGCCCCGGCGCTGCTCCGGTTATGGAGGCCGGCATCGTCTCGGTTGGGAAGTCTGATCTTGTGGGGATTTTCGCGCAGAGACGACGGAAGGCCTGGGGGAAATCTCGCTCGTGACCGCAGTCTCGCCGGCTTTTTCAGCCCGGAGCGCCGCCGCCATGATCGCCAGCAGTACCGTGGGGAGAGGATCTTCCACCTTCGCGACTGACACGATCCCCGCATCCCAGGCCTGGGCCAGCAACTGAGGATCTTGCCGGCTGATGAGGACTATGCGCTCCGGATGAGCCAAGGGCCGGGGTAGCCGCTCGAAAGCCGCGTCGTCCAGAACCAGAACGAAGGGAAGCGCCGGGTCCGGAGAGTCCACCGATTCCACATGCCAGGGCCCGCTCCGGGATAACGCATCCTGCAGACTTGCCGCGTACTCTGCGTCCCTCATCGCCAACTGAACCGTTCGCATCATGGACCTTTTCGACTCCTCACACGTGCGCGGCTATCTCGCCTCCTTGTAGCCGTCCAGCGTCTTATGCTGTTCATAATATTTGCCGGGTTCTTTCAATTCTTTCGGTGCCTTCTGCGGATCCACGTGGCAGAAAACGCACGCTTTCTTGGTGGCTTTGGTGTAGTCCGCTTTGCCGTAGGAAGCCGTCGAGGAAAACAGAAAGCCGGCGGCCAAAATAAGGGCGGGGATGACGATTTTCAGGTTTCTCATGAGGACTCCACCAGTGATTTAGCAATTGCGGCGCCACGGACTGAGATTCCGCAGTTTCAGTAATTTCCGAGTCTATACTCCCAGGTAGCAGGGGCAATTTTCCGCCGCCGTCAGACCGCCTGAGCCAATTGACCCAAAACCGCCCTGTTATACTTGAGTCAAATAGTCCATCATGTCGAAGCTCACTCCAGGGTGGCAGAGGCCAAGCGTCTTGGAGTTCGTCTTCGACCAGCTCTCCGATGCGCTGGTCCTGTACGACCCGGAATTTCGCATCACCGGAGTCAACAGCTCTGCGGAAAAACTCTTCGCTATGTCCTCCGACGAGATGCTCGGCAAGCAGTGCCAGGAGGTCTTCAAGTGCTCCGGCTGCGAGCCGGGATGCGGCATCCTGGTGGGCTTGAACCAAGCAGTCTCCGCCCCGCATACTACCGTCCGCCTCAACACCGGCAACGGCATGGAGAGGCTGGTGGTCATGCGCACCACCCAGATGTTCGACGATGAGGGCCAGCTCTCCGGAGTGATAGCAACCATTAAGGACGTCACCGAGGAAGCCGCTCCCCAAAGGCGGGAAGTGATTGGCGATTCGGCGGCCATGCGCGCGGTCATGAACTTCGTCCGCCGCGTCGCCGCCAGCGAGGCGACCACTATCTTGCTCGAAGGCGAAAACGGCACGGGCAAGGACCTGATCGCCAAGACCTTGCACTACCAGAGCCTGCGCCAGGCCGAGCCCTTCATCGCCATCAACTGCGCCGCCATTCCGGAAACGCTGCTCGAAAGCGAACTTTTTGGCTATGAAAAGGGCGCTTTCACCGACGCTCGTGCCCAGAAGCGCGGCATCTTCGAGCTGGCAGACAAGGGCACTCTTTTCCTCGACGAAATCGGCGAAATTCCGCTCATGCTGCAAGCCAAGCTACTGCGGGTGCTCGAAGAGCAGAGTTTCCGCCGGCTTGGCGGCCTCAAAGATATCAAGCTCGACCTGCGTGTGATTGCCGCCACCAACAAGAACCTGCGCGAGGCAGTCAAAGAAGGCGCCTTCCGCCAGGATCTCTATTTTCGCCTCAATGTCATTCAGATACTGATTCCGCCGCTGCGCGAGCGAACCGACGATATCCTGCCCTTGGCCCGCTTTTTCGTTGATCATTACAATCGCAAGTTCAAACGTAGTGTTGAAGGCGTCAGCGAGGCCGCGGCCAACCTGCTGCTCTCCCACTCCTGGCCGGGCAATGTGCGCGAGCTGCGCAACGCCATCGAGCGCGCCATGATCCTGGAGGAAACCGCGCATATTCTGCCGCCCAGCCTGCCCATCTCGGTGTCCCACCCCGATGGCGCCAGCGCGAAAGCGATGGAACTCCACGCCGAGGTACCCGGCGACGGGATGTCGCTCGAAGACAACGAACGCAACCTGTTGACCCGCGCGCTCGAAAAGACCAACGGTAACCAGACCCAAGCCGCACGCCTGCTGCGCATCACGCGCGACACGCTCCGCTATAAAATGAAAAAGTTTAACCTCCGATGAAGAAAATTCTATTTGGTACCTTGGCCGCGGCTGCGGTCGCCGCCACGCAATCGGCATATCTCGGCGAGCCCCGCCAACTCACGCACGGCGGCGAAAACGCCGAAGCATACTGGGCGCCTGATGGCAAACGCATCATCTTTCAAACCACTCGCGAGCCCTACTCATGTGACCAGATCTTCATCATGAATGCCGATGGGTCCGACCAGCACCTGGTTTCCACCGGCAAGGGCCGCACCACCTGCGGCTATTTCCTCGCCGACAACAAGCACATCATTTACGCTTCCACGCACTTGGCCGGCGATGCCTGCCCGCCGCCGCCCGACCGAAGCAAAGGCTACGTCTGGGGTGTCTTCCCCGGCTACGATATCTTTCTTGCCACCGATGACGGCAAAATCGAAAAGCGTCTGACCGATACGAACGGCTACGATGCCGAAGGAACCATCAATTTCAAGTCCGGCCAGATCGTTTTCACGTCGATGGCTTCGGGCGACCTGGACATTTGGACGATGCGCCCCGACGGCACCGCCAAAAAGCAGCTCACCAAAGCCATAGGCTATGACGGCGGCCCCGTTTTTTCGCGCGACGGCAAGAAATTGACCTGGCGTTCCCACTACCCGAAAACGCCCGAGGACATGGACAAATACAAATCGCTGCTGGCCGAAAGCTTGACCGAGCCGATGAAAATGGAGCTGATGGTCGCCGATGCCAACGGCAGCCACGCCAAGCCGATCACGAATTTCGGTTGCGCCAGCTTCGCGCCAACGTTCACGCCGGACGGCAAGCGCATTCTATTTTCCTCGAATAAGGATGACTGCGACAGCCGCAAATTCGAGCTCTACATCATCAACGTGGATGGCACCGGGCTCGAACAGGTAACGCACTTCGGGGGCTTCACCGCCTTCCCCGAATTCTCCCCCGACGGCAAGTCGATCGTCTTCGCGTCCGACAAAGACGCCAAGACGCCCTACGAGTTCAACATCTTCACCGCGCCGTGGATTGAGAGGCGGTAGTCGCCGACAGGATCGGCCGACGGACAGCGCTGAGAGCGAGCGGGACCCTACCCCAATCTTCGCAGTTTTCGCTCCGCTGATGTCGAGAATCGGCCGCCCGTTGCAAAACCGTTGCAGCCGATGCGCAGGGCGACACTCGGCACCGGCATGTGCTCTAAATTATGAAAATATGGTGCGGATGAGAGGACTTGAACCTCCACGGAGTTGCCCCCACTAGAACCTGAATCTGATCCGAGGCGTTCTGGAGAGGTCGTGCGCGGCGAAACTGCTGATTTTTCGTGGGGGCCGGTCCCTCGCGGTCTCGGGCGGCCGGGCGCGTAAGGTCCAAATAGGGTCCAAAAACTGTCTGGGCGAATTCGTTACCATCACTTCGGCGAGGGCGACTATGACAAGTAGCTTCCCCGCATCGCGCCGCCCTGGAGTGTGCTGTGCAGAATGAACTGGC
>JAGWQP010000328.1 GCA_028876805.1 Acidobacteriota bacterium
AACTCCGCCGCACCATGACCACCGTGGCCGCCGAAGAAGCCCACCACCTCCACCGTTTCACGATTCAGGATTTGCACCTTCTTGTTGGTGCCGTCGGGGACATAGAAGAACTGCTGCAGCTTGTCCGGAGAGAATGCGATGTCAAAGGCAGCGCCCTCCGTGCCGCTTGTCTTCGGCTCGACGTAAACTTCCTTGACGAAAGCGCCGTCGGGGTGAAAGACCTGAATCCAGTTGTTCACGCGGTCGCCCAGATACACCAGTTTGCCGTTGGAGATGCGAATGCCATCGACGGTATTGAACTGTTGCGGCCGGGACCTTCGTAGGTGCGGGTCCGCGGGACCGAGTCGCTGGGCTTGTTACCGGAGGCACGCCAATGGCGCTTGTAGGCGCCCGTGTCGCGATCAAACACGATCACGCGGCGGTTGCCGTCGCCATCAGCCACGAAGACCTCGTTGGTTTTCGGACAGACCACCATGCCCACCGGGCGGTTCAGGTTTTCGGTGTCGTTACTGCCGCCAGAGTTGCCATAATAGCCGATCTGAAGCAGGAACTTCCCGGTTTTGGTGAACTTCAGAATATGGGTGTCCTTGGCGCCGTTGCCGCCGATCCAGACGTTCTCCTTGTAGTCGACAAACATCCCGTGCTCGTTGTCGGGCCATGCGTAGCCCGGTCCGGGCCCACCCCACCCGCGAATCAGGCTGCCGGCCGCATCGAAATCCAGCACCGGCGGCACAGCGACCGAGCAATCGGCCTTTCCGTCGGCGGAGTACTTGTCGTGCCCCTCTGGAGACAGGACGGTTGGTGACCCAGATGTGGTCGCGCGCGTCCACGAAAATGCCGGATACCTGTCCCAGCATCCAGTTGTTCGGCAGTGGTTTGGGCCAGCAAGGATCGGGTTCGAACTTGGGCACGGCTCGGCCGGCGGCGAACAGAAGCGGAGCCGCTACAGCAACGAGCGCGGTCGGTCTCATGATGCTCCTCAGTGAGGTTATTCTATGCCCTCGGCCGAGCGGTTGCCAGCGGGTTGGCGCCGCTCAATCCGGGGGCTTTGGCGCCAAAGACGGGTGAGGCACGTAGTCTTTGTGAAACCTGGCTTGGGTTGCGTCCCGATCGACGACCGCCCGCTTGAATTTGGCTTGGAGCGCCAGGCGGTCGACTTGGACTCCGTATAGATAGACGCGGTCGATGGCCCGCGTGTTGCGGATGTCCTCCAGCGGATTGGCGCTGAGCACGATGAAATCGGCCCGCTTGCCCTTGGCAAGTGTCCCGGTGTCGTGAATGCGGAGCACTTCGATTGGCCGCGAAGTGGAAACCTGGATCGCCTCGGCCGTGGTCAGCCCCAGTCTCACGTACATCTCGATTTCGTGGTGCTCCGCAAAGCCGTACGAATATTTGGCGGAAACGCCCGCATCGGTGCCGAGCACGATGCGCGCACCGGCGGCTATGTATTTTGGAAAGTTGTATTTGAGGTTCTCTTCGCGCTGAGCGAACTGCGGGCTGGCAGGCGCAGAGCAAGGCGGTGACGGGAGCCACGTCTTGCCCGCCCGGATGTCGGCAATTACAGGATCGGGCAACACCTGTTCGATGAACGAGACGTCGCCGTCGCAGAGCTCCGAACGATCTCCGAGGCCCATCACTGGCACCCAATACGGCCGCATCTGCTTGAGAATCGCGAGCAACTCATCATCGACCTTCTCAGCGGTGAGCGTGTGCACCAGCACGTCGACTCCCGCCTTCACCACGCCTTTTTGGTCCTGCAAGTTGGTGGCGTGAGCGTGAACGATGAGGCCATGCTTGTGGGCCTCTTGGATGAGCGGGATGTACACTTCGGGAGGCATCTTCCTCAGGCTTCCTCGGGTATTGTCCCGGTTGTCCACCCAAAATTTGATCTCGCCGATTTTGCCAGCAGCGATTTTCCGGACGACGGCGATCGCCTGGTCCGCGGTGGAGACCTCGTAGACGGCGTGCAACGGAGTGGTCCCCTGGATCAAGAGCACGTCGGGACCGCCTCCCGGCGGCGCCATGCCTGCCGAAAAGAAGAACCGGGCGGCGGGTGGAAACTTACCCGCGAGCTGGTCTTGCTGGAATCGGATGGCAAAGCTGGAGGGTTGGTCGCCCATGGTCATAGCCGTGCCGACCCCGAAGAATGCCTCCCGTTCGAGGTGGTCGAGCACGTTTTCCGGCGTGTGGTTGGCGACGCTCCAACTCATATATCCTTCGTATCCGATATGGATATGCACATTGTTCATCGTGGGCATGACCGTCTTGCCGGCGAGATCGACATGGGCCGCTCCCAACGGCACCCTGACCGAGCCTTCCCGGCCGATCGCCGCGATGTGTCCATTCTGGACGAGGAAGGCGCCCTTCTCCAGCGGAGGGCTGGCGTCACCGACGATTACGCGCGCGCCTTCATAAAGAACCGCATTCGCTTGAGCATGAGTTCGAATCGTTCCGACCGATGCGACCACGAGCGAACCCGCAAGCATCTGCCATAGGCACCGGCCTGGGTGCTGAATAAGCATTCCAACCTCCCCAAGAGTAGCCGTATTATACAGAAGGCGGGAAGGGGATTTTTCGCAAGTTGCAGATCTTTCTCGATCGCTATCGCCGCCGTCTGTGGTACTCGCCGCCACCCAACCCGCCAGCATCGATCACAGCCGCCACGAACAAGATGAGCAAGTTAACACCTTCGATCCGCATGTGGGTATTGGTCATCCAGGCATAGGCTAAAGTGGTGAGCGGCAGAAACAAAAAACCCAGCAGCGGAATCACCAGGCCGTGATAGGCGCGCTCGAGGTAGGTGGAAAACAGGAAAAGGACCAGCAAGACGACGCGGGGGAACATCAAGACCAATACGACCAGACAGCAACCCATACCCCCCAGTTTCGCAGAGTGCACTTCTCAAAAGATGCGGAAATTCGCGCAGCGGTGGTGGATCTCCCCCATCGGGTGGCGTGCGCCGCGCTGATTCCGCGCGCATGTGCCAGACAGCTGGACACCGGTGCGCGGCACCCGAATTGCAAGATCGCATCCCACCAAGACCATCGAGGGAGGTCCAGACGCGTGAGAGCCAAACCGGACTTGGTTCCCGATTGCGATGTTCATGGCGAGCCGATGTACCGAGACGAGTGTGCCGCGTCGGCACTCGGACTAAAGGGCGACCGCGAGGAAATGGTCTGGCGCTGTCCCCACGAGGAGTGCGCGCGTTACTTCCACGGTACCGTCGGGTATGGTTCGCACGTCACCATCGCCAGTCGAGCCATTCCGACGCCGCGCTGCGAGCGGGAGGGAGCCTTCCTGGTCGTGCAGCACACGCTTGGCTCTTACATTTGCCCGGTCGCGGGCTGCCCGATATCCGCGGGCTGGTGCATTTCTGAGCGTCCCCCAAAGGCTTGAGCTCGCGCCAGGAGCGTCGGCACCGCTTGGTGTTCCCAGTCGGTGACCCCGCCCAGCCATTTGGTCTGGTCGGGCGTTCATGTCGACGGAGAAGAGTGCGGTCGGCTGGTCGGCCGCAGCGAAGTGCCAGTGCGGGACGCCGCGTGGCATGTACGCGGTCTCACCGGCGTCGAACCACTGAACGGGGAGTGTCTTTGCACTTGAATATAGGACACGCCTCTTGGCAAAAAAGGACCCGGGGGCGTTCGCGGACGTGCCGCTTATTCCTGTCGCTGAGCGCGGGAGACTCGAGGTAGCGCAAGCACAAAAACAGGGCGCCGCCGGCCGAGAGCCAGAGTTGGCGTTTCGAGCTTCGGGTCATTTGCGCGCCGTCGAATTGGAGGGTTCCAAGCCGAAGGCCAGTAATACGTTGCCTGGGAGGCCGCCGCGTGCCGGGTACCCGGATACGGCGAACAGCATTCCTCCGGCAACCACGGGCCCTGCGACGTCGATGGCCCCGCCACGGCCCGGCACGCTGTTGACGGTCTGATACTCGTGCGCGGTATCGTAGTCCCACAGGATTCGCCCGTCGGAGGTAGAGTAGCCCCGGAGATGGCCATCTTCGGCGCCGGACCAGACCACGCCAGGAACCGCGGTCACGGCCGCCGACTGCGCGGGGCTACAAGGCCGGCGGTCATGGCAGCCGGGCGGGGGCGTCTGCCACATGCGCTCGCCGTTGTCGACGCGGAACGCAAACAGGCCGCCGCCCTTATTGGGATCGAGATTGTACCCGCGGTCACTGCTGCCCGGCTTCAGCTCGACTTCGAACCGGATGTCGGAGAGAGCGACGTACACATTCCGCCCGTCGGTCGCCGAACCCCACTCGATGCCGCCCACAGTGCCGCCTTCGCCGATCCGCGCCTGCCACAAGGGTTGCCCGCGGCGGTCGGGATCGACGGCATAAATCACCGCGGATTTCTGTCCCAACAACAAGGCGCGCCTCCCGTTGCGAAGCGGGACCAGAATCGCCGAGGAAGCGAAATCGAAATCGGGGCCGTCGGAGTCCGGACAATTCACTTTGCCGGGGAGCTGGCAGGAACTGTTCCAGGCATCCTTGGCCGTGAATTGCTTGGACCACAGGATCTCACCGGTAGAGAGGCGCAACGCGACCACGGCATCGCTCATCGAGGTGGGCGGATCGGAGTAGTTGTCGCCGGTGGTGATATAGAGGGTGTCGCGTTCGGGATCGAGCGCAGGGGCGGTCCACACGCCGGCTCCCGAAGGACCGTAAGCGTCGCCGCCACCGGGGGCCTTCGCACGTGACTTCGCAACGTCTGGAATCGTGTACGTTTTCCATAAGACTCTTCCGGTTGTGGCATCCACGGCTGACTCGCTGCCGCGGAACGTGCAGCAAGCATAACCCGGCGAGATCGACAGGGCCTCCTCGCGCGAGGCCGCGCCCACATAGAGGCGGCCTTGATAAAACACCGGCGTTGCGGTCACGGACGAAGCAGGATGTTCGTCGGGGCGCATTTTCCACAGTTGTTTGCCACTGGTTGCGTCCAGCGCATATACGTAGCCGGCCGAATCGCCGAAGAATACCGCGGGTTTGCCGCCGGCTTCGCCCACCGCAATGCCGGAACGGACCTGGGCTGGCACAGTCGTGGCCCAATCGACACAACCGGTGGCTGCGTCGAGAGCGTAGACACTGCCGTCTTGCCCGCCGGCAAACACCCTGCCCCGATAGACGGCGGGCTGGGAGCGCAGCGTGGACGTATCGGCAAAGGCAAACGTCCACTTCAGTTTCAGGCGCGGCAAGTCTTCGGCCCGCAAGCCCGCATCTTTCGCCGATTGGAAACGCGCATTGGCCAGGCCGCCACCCCAACTCGCCCATGCCGGGCCGCTGCCCCAGACGGCGCCCGAGAGACACGGGTTGGCAATCTCCTCGCGCTTTCGTTCCACGGTAACGGCGGTTCCCAGAAGGGCCGCGATCTTGAGGCGTTCGTCGGCGGAGAGCGGCGCGGCCTGCGCTTTCATGACGCCACTTTCGAGGGTCTTCTGAATGGCCGCCGGCGTCATAGTTTTCAGCACCGACCGTTGGGGGATCCGCCCGCCCGCGCCGGCCTCCGAATCGTGGCAGGAGGCGCAATGCTTTTGAAAAAGCTGCTCGGCGTACGGATCGTCCGCCGCGAGCATCGCTAGCGATGCGATCACGAAAAGATAGCAGAGCTTCATCCAATCCCCTTCGGCGCCGGACTGGGCGCACCCAGGGAGTATATCAGGGCAACCTGCCGGACGATCACTTGCGCGCCGCCCGGGCTTTTGCCCGCTTAACTTAGTACGCGATTCCATGAGTACGATAACGTATAAAGCGCCTTTGAAATCAAGTCCGTAGCGTGCGCTTTGTGGGGATGAGGTGCTCGCCTGTGCCAAGATCAAGCCCATTGATAATCGAACTGTCGTCAGCCGAAAAGACCGAACTGCGCAGACGCGCGGCGGAATATACGTTCCTGTATATTCAGGTCCAACGAGCCAAGTGATCCTCTACGCCGCCCGAGGGCTTACCAGCGATGAGATTGCGGCGCCGATGTCGGCGCCAAGGGGCGGGCCCCCTGGCGCGGCTCCCGGCGGTCGCCGTTGTCGAGTCGCACTGAGTGCCAACGAGGAAAAAAACTAAGCACCGTCATGGGAGGCGAAAGTCCGCCGCCACCCTCTCGGAAGTCGTCTGACTGAGTCCTGCCTCTTTAGCGTGGCTCGGCCAATTCTCCACCGCCGCACGCACGTCTGCGAGTAGGTCATTCGCTCGCCGGACACCGAAGCGGTCCGCCTCTGCGAGTAAATCGGCTCGCGTAATGTCCTTGAACTTCCCATTCACGCTCATCAGGTGCTGAAACGTCCATTCTCCTTTGGGATTGTAGGCAATGGGTTACGTCGTATGCTGGCGCTAGTAGCTCCCAGCTTCCGCCTTGTTTGAGGATGAAACTGAAGTTCTTCGTATGGTCGTCGCAGTCTCGCGCCATCACGTTGAGAGCCACAACCGCGGGCACCGAAACCGGTCCGGCGCTCGCTGACAGCGCCGCCGGTGAGGGGCTCTGCCACAGCCCGGTCGACCGCCTATGCCTTCGAGTGATAAGCCTCGGGCCGTCGAGTTCGCGATTTCCGGTCCCGGTTGTGGCGAGGAGTGTTCGTCGTTTGAGTGGTTGCGGGAGCCCGTTACGCCATTATCCGTGAGGCCGGAGACTTTGCGCAGATACAAGTTGCGCAATCATCTGAGCGGCCTGCCCTCGTGTCAGTCCTGCGGGCACGGGGATCCTGTTACGGGCAAGAACCTGTTTTTGTTTATCGCTGGGGAGTTCGTTTCTCCAGCGGGCCGAGCGTTCAACCAGTCGCCGCGCGTCAGGACGATGGACTGCCACAAAACCGTCGGCGGATCGAACGGCCGCAGCCAGACTGGCGGCAGGACTCAATAACAATGCTTCTCTCCCGTGTACCGTCGAAAGTCGAATATCCCACGTGTCGACTAGATTGGGTTCGATTGAAATCCATTCACCCTCCGGGAGGCCGAGGCGGTATCCTCCGGGCACGGCATGCCACGTATTGTGAGTGTGGGCCCGTATTTCCGCTGGCGCCTCGAAATTGAAGAACTCAATGCGTTCGGCAGCGAGCTTCAGATCTTCAGGAGTCCGGACGCGCGAGGTATCGATCCACGGCTGAGTCCGATTCAGTCGTTCGATCTGTCCTTCGATCTTGAGCGCATTGCCGCCGTTCAGATTCATGTTGAGAGGCAAATTGAACAAGCTGTGCAGGCCCGGCAATTGATGCGTTCTGGAGTTATCGGCAACGTCGATGACCACGAGATCTTTCTTTGAAGGATCTAGCCGCGTGCCGCGTCCGACCATTTGGGCGTAAAGCAGCTTCGATCGTGTCGGCCGCGCCATGATCACGCAATCGACGCGTGGTTCATCAAAACCCTCGGTCAGCAGATTGCAGTTGGTAACAACATCGATCTCTCCGGATGAGAATGCCGCCAGAG
>JAGWQP010000329.1 GCA_028876805.1 Acidobacteriota bacterium
GAACGTGACGTGGTCGAGAATCGTCTGTCGCATTCGTTTCGCTTCAGGCGGCTTTCAGCCGCAGTCACAAGCCCTCGCCTTTAGGCGAGGGTGGTTTACAGAATTCGCTTTCCGAGTCCCGACGTCACTAGTTCGACCGCGAGGTCGCCGGTGCGATTCGCTTCGTCGATGACCGGGTTTACCTCGACGACCTCCAAGGAGACCATCTGTCCGGAATCGCAGATCATTTCCATTGCCAAATGGGCCTCCCGGTAGGTTACGCCGCCGCGTACAGGAGTTCCCACGCCAGGGGCGTCTCGCGGGTCTACGAAATCCATGTCGAGCGACAAGTGGAACCCGGCGGTCCCCACCGAAGCCATCCGAATCGCCTCCTCCATCACGGCGCGCAGCCCGCGTTCATCGATGTCCCGCATCGTAAACGCGCGAACGCCGGAGTTGCGCACGTGCGGTTTTTCCATCTGGTCCACGTCGCGCAAGCCGACGATCACGGCGTTTGCCGCGTCTACCAGGGGCGCGTAACCGGCCAGGTGTGTCAACTCGCGGGGTCCGATTCCTACCAGACACGCGAGCGGCATGCCGTGCACGTTCCCGCTGGGGCTGGTCTCGGGAGTGTTCATGTCGGCGTGCGCATCGAGCCAGATGATTCCGATCTTCTGATTTCTATGGCGAAAGAACCGGGAAACCCCGCTCGTCGTACCCACGGCGATCGAATGATCACCGCCCAGCGCCACCGGGAGCGTAGTCCGCGACAGCGCCTGGCCGACCACGGTAGCGACGCGGCCGCAGGTGGCGGCGATTTCCGGCAGATATTTGGCGTGGCTGCTGCCTTCAGGCGCGGACTCGGGCTGCGCGACCTCGACATTACCCAGGTCTTCCACTATGTACCCGAGCGAGGCCACCCGCCGGTTCAGATTGGCCATGCGGATCGCCGAAGGCCCCATGTCGACTCCGCGACGGCCCGCCCCTAAGTCCAAAGGAGCCCCGATGATCGATATGTGGGACGGCCTCATGCTATGCGCGGGTTCAAACGAGTCGGGTCTTACCGGCGAGGCGCGGAGCCGCGGAGTTCCAATGAAACCTTGCTCGGCCATCCCGGTCGGTTCTCGGTCCTGCTTCCGGGTCTTTCAAAAACACGCACCGTCGAAGATCCTCAGGGCGCAGAGGAAGTCGCGGACGCACAGGTGCCTCGGTTTCGAATCTCGGTGTCTCCAGATCTTTCGGGTGGTTCATGTGTTGGTCTGAAGAGACCTCGCTAGAACTCCGCATTGCCGGGGCTGCGGGGGAACGGGATCACATCGCGAATGTTTTTCATGCCGGTGAGGTACATCATCATCCGTTCAAAGCCCAACCCAAAACCCGCGTGCTCCACGCCCCCGAACCGCCGCAGCTCCAGGTACCACCAGTACGCCTCTTCTTTCATCCCCATCGCGGCATGCTCGCGGATTTTGTGGAGCAACACGTCGTGCCGCTCTTCGCGCTGGCTTCCCCCGATGATCTCACCGATCCGCGGAACCAGCACGTCCATGGCGGCAACGGTTTTTTCGTCGTTATTGCTTCGCATGTAGAAGGCCTTGATCTCGCGCGGGTAGTTCGTGACGATTACCGGCTTTTTGAAGAGTTCTTCGGTGAGGTAGCGCTCGTGTTCGCTCTGCAGGTCGGCCCCCCAGTTGGTGGGAAACTCCCAGTTGCGGCCCGCCTTTTGAAGCAGGGCTATGGCCTCGGTGTAGGAGATGCGCTCAAAGCTGCCGCCGAGGACGCTTTCGAGACTCTTGAACAGCTCCGGTTCGTACCACTTGCTCAGGAATTCGAGATCCGGGCGGCAGGCGCCAAACACCTCCTCGACTAGGTTCTTTAGGAAGGCTTCGGCCACGTCCTGGTCATCGTTTAGGTCGCAGAAGGCCATCTCCGGTTCAATCATGTAGAACTCTGCCAGGTGGCGCGGGGTGTTCGAGTTTTCTGCCCGGAACGTGGGTCCGAATGTGTAGACATTGGCGAATGCGAGCGCCAGGATCTCCGCTTCCAGTTGCCCGCTGACCGTCAGATAGCTCCGCCGGCCGAAAAAGTCCTGCCCGAAATCCGGAGGCTTGCCCCATCGCGCCATCTGATCCAACTCGAGCGTGGTCACCTGGAACATCGAGCCCGCGCCCTCGGCGTCAGAAGAGGAAATGATCGGCGTATGAACATAGAGGAAGCCGCGATCCTGAAAAAACTTGTGAATGGCGCGCCCCAGAACGTTCCGCACGCGAAAAACAGCGCCAAACGTATTCGTACGCGCGCGCAGGTGCCCCAGCGGCCGCAAGGTCTCCAGATTGTGCTTCTTTTTCTGCAGCGGGTACTCTTCCGGGTGCGCGGCGCCGTGCACGACGAGCTTTCGGGTTTTGAGTTCCACCGCCTGCCCCTTGCCAGGCGAGGCGACGAGCTCGCCTTCCACGCTGAGGCAGGCGCCGGTCGTGATGCGGGCTACGACTTCCGGCGGAACCACACCCTCATCGAGCACCACTTGCAGATCCGTGGGCGACGATCCGTCGTTCAATTGAATGAAGTGAACGTTCTTGCCGTCGCGGCGCGTCTTCACCCACCCGCGCGCGGTCGCCGCCGTGCCGGGAGATTGCTGGAGCAGATCGCGGACGTAGTTTCCGGGAAGGATCACTGCTCGGATACCTGTTGTTCCAGCCGGTCAAAAACCTCTCTGACGCTGTCGAGCGGGTTTGGAAACTCCGGCTGTTCCTTCAACTCCAACAGCAGGGGAAACTGCTTCTCGCGGCTGCGCAGCAAGCTCATCGCCGATTTCCAGTTAATGGTGCCACCCTCGGAGAGGAACGGAAACAA
>JAGWQP010000330.1 GCA_028876805.1 Acidobacteriota bacterium
CAGAACGAGCGACTTCAAACCACACCCCATTTCCGGCGGAGCGTCCATTCCGAAGCACGGATTCCGAGCGCCAGCAGGAAGATCACCGGCATATCCCACAAGTCACGCGTCTCGCGCGAAGTAATGCCGGCCTCAGAATAAGAGATTTCGTTGGGCAGCTTCGAGGCGTCAGCCGAAGTATAGTATTTGCCTCCGGTCTGATCGGAGAGCTTTTGCAGCAACTCCCGGTTTTGGCCGGTGTGGAAGTTTTCCGCCACGCCATCCTCGCGTCGGAAAGCCAGCACGTCGCGCCCGACTTCCTGCTGTTCTTCGCCTGCCAGCATCTCTACCACATACGAGCCGGGCTTTTCCGCCGTCCATTCTCCCGTATAGACACCCTCTTCGAGCGGCCGCGGCGACAGCTCAAGCGTAGCCGACGAGCCGTCCGGCGCGAGGAACCGGGCCTGCACACGGGCCGTGCTGAGCGGCTTGTATTCCTTATCACGCACCTCGACGCGGATGGGCACGCGCGTATCGTCCGCCAACACCGTTTTGGGGGTGGTCGCGGTCACTTGGCTGGGCGCATCCGTCACCAGGTACCGAAACATCTGTTGCCAGAACGTAGCGTGCGTCTTGTCCTCGTGCGCCATCCACATCTTCCACCGCCAGCTCCCCGATGTCGCAAACACTGCCGTTCGGCCGCGGCCATACGGCTCGGTTACGAGCAGCGGCATCTTAGAACGCGATTGCGGCGTCACACTCAACAGCGTGGTCGCACCCGGTTTCGGCTCGCCGACTTCCTGGTAGTCGGCGACCATCGGGATCTCCTTCCAGCGTTGGACGTTGCGTTCGGGGTTGTCATCTAGCCGGGTAAGAATGTTTTCGCGGCCGGCAGCCGCGAGCTCCACTTTGCTGAAATCGCGGTGGAAGGTGCCTTTGTTGGCGGGCAGCTTGGTGGGAACCAGATCGGCTAACGACGAGTTGGCGTAGCCCCCGTCGGACAAACTGGCACGGCCGCCCAGGAATAGCAGCCCACCGCCACGCCGATCCACAAAGTCATGGATTAGCTGCTGCTGGGCCGGCGTGAAATACCCGGCCTCCACGTCGGCAAGCATCAGCCCCTGAAAGGCGAACAGGTCTTCGGCCTTGGAAGGGAACCCGTCCTCCAGTTCCTTTTCGTCGTGCTTGAAACCATCGGCACAGCCGCCCGCCGGACAAGGCTGGCGATAGATCTTGTTCTGCGTAGTCCTCTCCATGGAAAAGACGACGATCTCGGGATTATCGTCCATCGCCCGGCGTACGAATTTATACTCCCATTGCGGTTCGCCATCAAAATAAAGGATGCGCGGCTTGCGCGCCTGCACATTCACGACGCGCGAGATCTTATTGTTCAGTGTGTTTTCTTCTCCCGAGACCGCATCGACGCCGATCTCGAGCGTCTTCGGACCAGCCTGGCCGACGTTGAATGTGATCGACTCTGTTTGAAGCGCCCCATCGGCTTTGAGCGCGACATCCTCGGACGCCAGCACTTTGCCGGCGTCGCGCACGCTCAGCCGTGCCTTGTTTCCGGATAAACCATAGCTCTGCAGCGTTACGGTCGCCGTGAGGCGTGACTGCGGCAGAGCGCGTGCGGCCAGAAGCGCGTCCACAACTTCCACGTCGCGCTCCGGATGTTCCCGTCCCAACCCAACGGTGTGGATGGGGATACGCTGGCGTCGGATCGCCGCAACCGTATCGAGGTCGATGCCGCCCGCATTGTCTGCGCCGTCCGTTAGAAGAACAATCGCACCGAGCGGCAGCGAGGAGGATTCCGCCATGACACGGTCCAGCGTATTGCCGATCCGCGTCGCAGGGGCAGTGCCGGCGATCTCGAGCGACTTCTGGATCCGCTGCGCGTCGGTGCCGAATTTGTAAAGCCGGACCTGGAACCGATCACCCAAGGATTTGAGCAAGCCGCCATTCAACAACGACTGCGCCCGCGCCAGCCGCGTGCCGGATTCGTCGGCAATACTCATGCTGCGGGAGTCGTCTACCACCACAGCCACCACGTTTTGCTGCGGTCGTAGCGTGGCCACACTCAACGCCGGATGCCAGAGCAGGAACAGTAGCAGGGCAATCAACGCGGTTTCGAGAAGCCAGATGGCGATCGGCCGCGCCCCGCTCAGCATTCCATGGTTGCGGCGAATATGCCAGAACAACAGCCCGGCCGCCGCCAGAATCCCCACGCCAAGCAACCATAGCGGCCAGGGAGTGAGCAGCACGAAGTGCCCTTTGTGGAAAATGCTGGCCGGGTATTTGAACAGCAGTTCGAACATGGCGTCGACGCATTAAGAGACGATAACCTTAGGGACGTGGCGGCTGGAGTCGCAAGTTACCAAAAACCTTGACCTTACAGGACCGTAAACATGCGGGCGCATCCGGTTAAAGCCCTCAATCTGATTCAGGATAGCACGCGCCACAGGTGGCACGAAGCCACCGCCACAAAAACCGCTCTCGGGCCGTCGGCAAATCTACAACCGTCTGCGAAGCCATGGGTTAGATTAGCTCAGGGCCGGATGGTCCAAAGGGACTCGATCAAGCGACTGCTGCCGCGGTCTGGGCCTCCCCTTCCACCTGCGAATACCAGGCTCCGCGCGCCATGGCGGCGTCCGGCGGTGTGCCACTTGTTTTTCAGAGCCAGCTTGGCCCGTCGTCTGCCAGATACCGGATCAGACCGGTGTAGCCTTCACGCGTGGCCCCGTCGAGCGCGGTTTGGCCGGATTGTCCGCATCGAGGACGTCGCGGCCGGCATCCGTCGAACCAATTTCGACGACTCGCTTCGAGAGGCCGACCACTCTTTCCGACGCGATCGCCGACCGCGAGATCACGGGACGGAACCGCGATCTGCTGGCCCAAGTGGCCGAGCAAGCCAGCACCCGACAGGACCGTTTTCCAAGTCGGAGATGAAATTTGTCGCATCGGTTTCAGTGGCCGACCTCGAAAGGCAAGCCGACCAGCTCTCCAAGACCTTCCGCGAACTCGGTACGCGGATTCAGGAGTTAAATTTGGAAGACGGATGTGATTTGAGAGTAGTTGGTAACCAGGCCGGTCAAGGTGGGCGTGAACCCTCCCAGGGGTGAAGCCGGGAAGCCGGTGGCATTGAGGAGCCGATGCGGTGGGTTCGACGCCCCGTTACCCTGTATGCTCTCTACCCTTACAGTGGTCTAGCGTAATCCGCATGGCGTATGACCAGGTGCGAATTGATTGGCGTAGTGAGGGGGGCTCGGGGAAACTCAAATCAAGCCGTACCGCGGATCGGCCACTTTGCGTGCGGTCTCCGCGCCGCGGACCGGGAGCGAAGGATCCGTCAGCAGCCCGATCTGCTTTAACACCGAGGCCTGGTCCCAATAAATGTGTTCGTGCGCCAGCTTGCCGTCGCGAAATTGCACAATAGCCACCAGCGGCACTTCCACCCGCCGATCGGTCGGCGCCACTCCCGGCAGCATCCAGGGCATCTCTTGGGTGTGCGTGAATGAAAAGATCATCTCGTCCACAAGCTGGTTCTCTCCCACCGTTCGCGAGATCGGCGTCAGTGTGGTGTCAGGGGGCATGCTGGGGATGAAATGACGCGAATAAAAGGCACGCAGGGCATCCTTGCCGAATCCGCCGGTCAACACCGGGACGTGGTTGACATAGGCGTCTTCCACCATGGTGTTCAGCGTGGATTCGGTGTCCCTGGTCGTGAATTCGTGCCGGGTGTGTTCTTCCCAGAGCTGCGACAGATCGGTTCGTTCCATGGAGAGATTCTACTCTTATCGATTCGTCTTCTTCGACCGCGAGCCCACCGCCCGCCGCACCACATCATCGAACCCGGCCAGCAATTCCTCCCGGCGCGAATAGGGCCCAGGCGTGTACGCACGCGACCGAATTCCCAGCTGCGACTGCTCGACGATCTGCCAGTCTTCCCGGTTCGTGCGATCCCAGAACGTCACTGCGTCGCTCGGGTCAAAGTCCGGTTCTGCCATCTCCCAAGGATGGAAGAACCACTCGCACACAATCTGCGTTTGATCCACCGCCTTCGGCCACAGCGTGTGCACCAGCACGTAATCGGGATGCAGGGCCATTAGGAGGTTCGGATAGATTGCGTA
>JAGWQP010000331.1 GCA_028876805.1 Acidobacteriota bacterium
AGTATCAAAGTGGGAGCGGAGGTGATCCGCCGTTGGTCTGACAAATCGATGCCGCAGAATGCCGGCGATGACTTGCTTCGCGCCTGGGTCGTCCAGACATCCAAGGATGAGGGCTACGAAATGGCTCCTGAACGCGTGCGCATCGAACGATAGACGCCGGGTGAGCTATACGGCCCACGACATGTCGGCGGTCGAGGGCAGCGTCGCCCACGTTCCGCCACCCGCATCAGGGCCAGTTGGAAGCCGCCCACGATACCCGCAGCCTTTGCATTCTTCCGAATCGAGATCGACGCGCCCGCGGTCGTCGGCCTTCATGCCTCCCTCCCCCACAACCAGTACACATACTCGGCTTCTTCGAGATCCTCCCAGACCGGCTCGAACCCGAATTTCAGAAGTCCGTGGCGCGCTGCCCGGTTGTGCGTGTTGATGAACACAGAGATTCGCTGATAGCCGGCTGCCTTAGCTTGGTCTAAGGCGACGCAGCACAGGGCGGTGGCGATGCCATGGCGCCGAAAGTCCTGGTGAACGAAGCACATCAATTCGGCAGCGCTCTCGTCTACCGCGAGCAGGGCGAGGTGGCCGGCCAGCTTGCCTTCCACCTCTGCCACCAGGTTCAGGCCATTCCGCAGCGAGCGAAGCCAAGCCTGCCGCCGTTCCGCGGCATGGGGCGGTAGTCCCAACGCGTCGCCGAACGGCGCGAATGTCGCGTACAGTTCACCCAGCAGCGGCTGGTCCGCATCGCGCAGCCGCCGCACTTGGACATCTTGAGCGGTATGAACCGGCATAGGTGCCTCCTAAGCCACCGAAACCAGCTTGCGGTCGAGGTAGTGCACCTGGGCCGCGAAGTCGTACAATTCGTCGCGGAACTTGGGGTGAGCGATGGCGATTAACGCCGCGGCGCGTTGCCGCAGCGTTTTACCGTGTAGATAAGCCACGCCGTATTCGGTCACCACATAGTGCACGTCGGCGCGCGAGGTGACGACCCCCGCGCCCGGATCGAGCATGGGCACGATCCGCGACACCGTGCCCCCCTTGGCCGTTGCCGGCAGTGCGATGATCGGTTTGCCTCCCCGCGACCGTGCGGCGCCCCGAATGAAATCGAGCTGGCCTCCGAAGCCGCTGTACGGACGCGTGCCGATCGAATCGGCGCACACTTGGCCGGTCACGTCTACCTGAATGGCGGAGTTGATGCTGATCATGCGCTCGTTTTGCCCGATGATAAACGGGTCGTTGGTATACATGGTCGGGTGGAGCTCGAAGATGGGATTTTCGTCGATGAACCGGAACAGCTTCTCGGTACCCAGGACAAAGCCGACCACGATCTTGCCGCGATGGAGGGTCTTCCGATCGCCGGTGATCACCCCGGATTCAATCAAAGGAATCACTCCGTCCGAGCACATCTCGCTGTGGATGCCGAGGTCACGCTTGTCGCCGAGCAAGGCCAGCACTGCGTCGGGAATGCCTCCGATGCCCGTTTGTAGCGTGGCTCCGTCGGGAATCAACGAGGCGACATGCTCCCCGATCTGGCGTTCGAGGTCCGTGAACGGCTCGGGTTTCAGTTCCAGCAGAGGCCGATCGGTTTCCACAATCGCGGACACTTTGCTCACGTGAAGAAAGGTATCGCCCATGGTGCGCGGCATCCGCTCGTTCACTTCGGCGATTACGCGACGCGCACAGCGGGCCGCGTTGAGCGTGCATTCGACGCCCACGCCCAGGCTCATGTAGCCGTAATCGTCGGGCGGCGATAGTTGGATCAGAACGACGTCGACCGGCAGTCGACCCGAGCAGAATTCCTGCTCGATCTCGCTCAGCATGATCGGCGTGTAGTCGGCGCGGCCGGCTGCCACGGCTTCGCGCACGTTGGCACCGAGGAACAGCCCGTTGTGGCGGAAGTGTCCGTCGTATTGCGGCAGCGTGTAATCGGCCTTGCCGAAGGTGAGCAGATGGATGATTTCCACATCGTGGAGCGCGCCTGCTCGTTCGAGGAGTGCTTCGGTGAGCACCGCCGGTGTGGCGCAGCCCGCGTGCACATAGACCCGATCCCCGGACCGGATGGCATCGACGGCCCGCCCGGCCGTCGTCAGTTTCTGCCGGTACAGTTCGCTCAGGTTCATCGCGCGACCTCCTCTCTCGTGATAAGCACCTCCTCACCGTGGGGCTATCTCACCCCACTCCAATTATAGCGAAATTCGGATTGGCAGATCCTTTACTCGGTACCGGGGTTAGCGCTGGCAGGCGTGGCGGACACTCTCCGGAACGAGGCGTAGGATGCGGCCGATGACACCGGAGGAGCGGTGCCGCTGGTAGGCGCGACGGACGCTTCGGGGAACGGCATACCGGTCGAACTCGCTCGGGCGGCACCAAACCACGCCCCGCGACTCAGGCGAGACCTGGAAATCGTCGGAAGCGGCGCGAAACAGGAAGATGAGGTCGTGGTGCAGGTGATAGGGATCCTTGCCCTTGGGAGGGATGCCGTGAACGTCGATACCAGCAAGGGGAGCGGCGCCATCCCCCTCCAGACGGACGCCGGTTTCTTCGATGACCTCGCGGCGCGCCGCCGACAGCACAGTGGGGTCTTCCGGTTCCACGTGGCCGCCCGGCAGCAGCCAACGATCGAGGCGGCGGTGGTGAACCAGCAGCAGCCGTTCGCGGTCCGGAGCCAGTACTAAGCCGGTGGCCGTAATATGGCCCGGTGTGAACTGCTTTCTGGAAAAAGGGGCGGGCGAGCGCTCGAGCAGCATCAGCACCAGATCGCGGCTCTTGACGGCCTCCCCATCCGAAAAATCCGAGAAGCGGCCAACCAGGGATGCGACGTCGGCGGGGTCGATCATGAGTCTACTTGGCCACCAGATGCCCCACGTCTTTTTCGTCTTCCGAGCAGAACGATTCAATCAGGTCCGTATCGGGAAGCAAGGCCTGGTTGAATTTGATCGTGAACGGCCTGGTGAGGGTTTTGGGATCGTCTATGCTGATCTGGACTTCCATATGGCCGAAGTCGCGGCGGTGATAGCGTTCCGTGATCCGCATGGCGTCGCTGTGCTGGTGGCCCATCGCATCTAGCCAACTCCGGTCGTTGAACCCCACCGCGTCGACCACCAGCGTGTCGCCTTCCCATTTGCCCACCGATTTCAGCCACTGGGCGCGCCCGCACACCGAAGCACCGCACAACAGGACTACCGTAACAGCGGTAGAGTATCGCATTGGTTAAATCGTGACATCCTCTCTGCCATCGAGACAAGCACTGATATTTATTTATTTATAGTACGCCGCCATCTCTACCCGGCATTCCGGATCGCTGCAAATAGACGGTGCGGGTGGGGAACGGGATCTCGATGCCCTCCTCTCGGAAGCGTCGGAAAATACGTTTGCGCAGCTCGTTTTTGACTGCAAACTGGCTGACGAACTCGGCAACTTGATAGTTGACGCTAAAACCGAGAGAAGAATCGCCGTAGCCGGGATCGAAGGCTACCGACGGCGCCGGCTCCGGCAGCATGCCCGGAATCTCGCGCGCCCCTGCGGCGGCGATTTCAAGCAGCACCCGTTCCACGCGGTCGAGGTCGGCTTCGAAGCTGACGTTGACCTCGACGCGCGCCGCCATCCGTTTTTCCGGCAAGTGGTAGTTGGTCACAATCGCCTGAGCCAGCTTGGAATTCGGAACGACGATAAGGTTGTTTCCGAGCGAACGGATGGTCGTGCTACGCCAGGCGATATCGGCCACGTATCCTTCCTGGCCTCCATCCATCTTAATGTAGTCGCCCAAGCGCACCTGGCCAGCGACGGCCACGTAAAAACCCGCAAACAGGTTCGAGAGCGTATCCTGCAAAGCCAAGGCCACCGCCAGGCCGCCGACGCCCAGGGCGGTGAGGATGGCGGTGATATCGACGCCGAGCTGCCTGAGCAGCACGAGCAGTCCGAGGATCAGAACCGCGAGTTGAGCCAAGGTTTCCGTCA
Source organism: Acidobacteriota bacterium (assembly GCA_028876805.1). Lineage (GTDB taxonomy): Bacteria > Acidobacteriota > Terriglobia > Bryobacterales > Bryobacteraceae > PSRJ01. The sequence continues at coordinate 3,952 of JAGWQP010000331.1, forward strand.
ACGTGGAAACCGGAAGCACTTCCCGGACCTGATCGCCATAGGAGCGGACCATGTTTCGGGCAAGCTGCATGCCCATCAAAGTCAGGGACAGAATCCACAGGATCAGCAGCGTACCCGAACTCCAGCGAGTGTAGCGGGCCGGCAGATCGGAAAGCTGAATCGCCATATGGACCGCCAGTATGAGCCCCCAGATGAGCAGCGGGCCGTGCAGGACCTCGATCAGGATCCGGCCTGGACGGCTCTGGCTGCGCGCGTTCCACTTCCGCAAGGCGTCGAGAATCAGGCGGCGGAGGACATAAGCGAGCGCCAGCGTGGCCACGAAAATGACCAGCGGCATGATCACCGTCATGGGGTCGTTGATGAGCATGCGTCGGAACGCCTGCATTCGGAGTCTCCCTAGGATCAGATTCGCACACCAAGTCGGCTGCACGCGGCACCGTTTCCGAACGTCAACTGAATGTGTGGACACGTGTGTCTTGGCTCAGCCTGGCACTGGCCGCCTGTCTGGCGGCGGCGGACGAACCTTCCGCCGAGCACCTGTACAACCGCGGTCGCCAAGCGGAAAAGAAGGGCCGCATGGCGGAGGCGTATCTGCTGTATTCCGAGGCGGCGGCGCGGGATCCGAACAATCTGAACTATTGGTTGCGGAGTCAGGCCGTGCGGTCGCGCGCGGCGCTCGAGGCCAAGCCGGCCCCGCCCCCACCCGGCTCCGACCAACCGGAGATCGGGCCTCCTCCGCTTCACTTCGATTCAATCACCGCACGCGACCTGGCTGACGCGCGCAAGCCGCTGCCGCCCACCGAGCTCAAGGCCCAGCCCGGCACCAAGGACTTCAGTCTCCACGGCAACTCCACGATGCTGTGGGAGAGCGTCGCTCGCGCCTTCGGCCTGGAATGCGTGTTCGACAGCGAGTACCAGGGCGGCAATCCGTTCGCCTTTCAGCTCCAGGGTGTGGACTACCGCGAGGCGCTGCGCGGCCTGGAGGCGGCTACGGCGTCGTTCGTGGTACCGCTGGCCGACAGAGTATTTCTGGTCGCCAAGGACACACCGCAAAAGCGAACCCAGGTAGAGCCGATGGTAGCGGTGGAGGTGCACCTTTCCGAAATCACCAATGCGCAGGATCTGGCCGCTCTGGTCACGACGGTGCAGCAGGCGATGGCTATCGAAAAGGTGGGGGTCGACTCACAAACCAATACGGTCATTCTACGCGATCGAATCTCCAAGGTACTGCCCGCCCGCGCCATGTTCGAGCAGATGATGCGTTCGCGCGCCCAGGTCATGGTCGAGATGCGGTTTCTGGAGGTCACGCGGAACGATGTCATCACCTACGGCATCGACTTCCCGACGCTGTTCTCGCTGACGCCGCTGACCAGCTGGATGAACAATCCGGTGGCTTCATTGCCGCACAACGTGACGGGACTTCTGGCGTTCGGGGCCGGCCGATCGCTGATCGGAATCAGCATCATGAATCCGGCGCTGGTGGCCCGCATGTCAAACTCCTCCGCGAGCGTGTTGCTGGACTCCCAGATCCGGTCGATCGACGGGCAGCCCGCCACGTTTCACGTGGGCGACCGGTATCCGGTGATGACCTCAGGCTACTTCGGGCCGGCGAGCTTCTCTGGCCGAGGTGCGTACTCGCCGCCGCCGGGCTTCGATTTTGTGGACTTGGGGCTGAGCCTGAAGGTTACACCCTCGGTCGAGGACCTCGTCAACGTCACCCTCGACATCGACGCCCAGTTCAAGGTGTTGTCGGGCACAGCCGTGAATGGGATTCCGGTCATTTCGAACCGGGCGCTAAAAACCCGAACCAGCTTCAAGATGGGAGAGTGGGCCGCGGTGGCGGGATTGCTGAGCACCCAGGACGCACGCTCCATCGCGGGGCTGGCGGGGCTTTCGCGCATTCCCGGGCTGAGATTCCTCGCCAGCACGCACGACCGGGACCGGTCGAGCGACCAGGTCCTGATACTGCTGCGGCCATACTTGGTAAATCCGCCGCCTGCCGAGGCCCCGACGCGCACCTTCTTCATCGGTTCGGATACACGGCCGGTCGCGCCCCTATAATGAAGCTTCGAACCTGAGAATGTCACGAATGCTCGAGGAAATCCGGGAGCAGCCCGCGGTACTTGAGCGAAGCTTGGCCAGCGGCTTGCGGGGCGCGGAGATGTTCCGCAAGGCCTTGACCGGGCGCCGGCCCAAGCTAATTGTTCTGGTGGCGCGCGGCACCTCGGACAACGCGGCGTTGTTCGGCCGGTACCTGCTCGAAATCACGACAGGTATTCCGGTGTCGCTCGCCGCTCCGTCCATCCTCACGCTGTACGGCGCGCGGATCGACTACCGCGACGCGCTGGTGGTCGCCATTTCGCAGTCCGGTGAATCCACCGACACTAACCTGGTGCTGGAACGAGCCCGCGCCCGCGGTGCGTGCACCTTGGGAATCACCAACGAGCGATCGAGCTCGCTGGCGGGGCTTTCCGAACACGTCTTTCTCGTGCGTGCGGGCAAGGAGAAGAGCGTCGCGGCCACCAAGACCTATACCGGTCAGATGCTGATGCTCTACCTGCTCGCCTACGCGTTGGGAGCCGCCATCCGGATCGCCGACCTGGAGCGGCTTCCGGAGCTGGTGGAGCTGGCGCTCGGGCTGGAGGTTTCCCTCGCCGAGCTTTCCGAGCGATACCGCTTCATGCGTCATGCGGTAGTGGTCGGCCGCGGGTTGAACTACGCCAACGCCTTCGAATTTTCGCTCAAACTGATGGAAACCTGCTATGTAGTGGCGGAGCGGTTCTCCTCGGCGGACTTCTTACACGGGCCGATCGCTTTGGTGGAGCCGAGTTTCCCCGTGTTCGCCTTCGCCCCAGCCGGCGCGACGTGGAGCTCGATCGGCGAAACGCTGACTAGGCTGCAGCACCTGCGGGCCGAGGTCGTTGCCATCACCGATACGGGCAACCCGGCGGCCGAAAAGCGCGCCACGCGCGTGATCCGGCTGCCCCGCCGGATCCGTGAGGTCCTCACACCCATCCCGTACATCGTCCCCGCGCAGATCTTTTCCGCGTGCCTGGCTGCGCAGAAGGGGCTAAATCCCGACCAGCCACGGACTTTGAGCAAAGTCACCCTGACGCTGTGAGGGGCGGCGTATCAGCAAG
>JAGWQP010000332.1 GCA_028876805.1 Acidobacteriota bacterium
AGGCGCGAAAATACGCCCGGACGCCCAGCCAAACAGCCAGCGTAGACCGCCTCCTCGAAGACCTGGAGAACCGGGCGGCGCCCTCATCGCCGGGTCTGCCTCCGCCTCCACCCGATGGGAACGATCCCGGGCCGCCCATACTCCGGCACCGCGGGCCTCAGCGCCGGGCTCCCCAGCCGCGATGATCGAGCGGCGGGTTCCTGCGCCTCGGTAGGGAATCCGGCCCCGCCAGGGTATTCGCTTTCGGGCATGACCACCCTTCAATGGACAGAGCGGCGGGCGGGCTACCGCGATCGGGTAACTTCCGGGCATTGACCGATTGAACTTTATGATATAAAGTACTCCACATGAGAAAATTCGCCGATCCTTTCAGGCGGCCGCCACGGCGCCGGTGGACTCCGCCGGAGATGATTCACGCGCCGCTTCTCGATCCGTCCGCTGGCGTCGGCCCCGTGCAGCCGCGACACGCACTCCTGATCAATCCCTTCTATCCCAAAGATCCAAACGCGAGCTTCGGCAAGCACGTTCTCACGCCCACACTGGCCTTAACCAGCTTCGCGGCGGCGACCCCGGCTCACTGGACGCTTGAGTACTGGGATGAAAACCTGCTCGACGGGCGGCCGCCCTTTGAGCCGATGCCGGAGCTGGTAGGGATCACGGTCCACTTGACCTTCGCCGAGCGCGCATTTGAACTGGCTCGTTGGTACCGCATCCGCGGCAGCAAAGCCGTGCTGGGTGGCCTGCATGTGCTCTCCTGTCCGGACGAGTGCGCTCCCCACGCGGATGCTCTGGCGGTCGGCGATGGGGTCCAGTCGTGGCCGCGGATTCTCGCCGATGCCGAGCGAGGGAGTTTGCAGTCGCGCTATTTTGCCGCCTATGAAAATGACTACCGCACGGATCCAGCGCCGCGGCGGGATATCCTGCCGAGGAAGAGTTTTCTGACCACCACCAGTTTGATCGCCACTCGCGGCTGTCACAACCGGTGCGGATTCTGCTATCTCTCTACGGACGGACTCCGCATGCCCTACCGCATGCGCGAACCGGCGCAGATCGCGGCGGAGTTTGAGGACGATGGCCAGCCCTACGCAGTGTTCATCGACAACAATCTGGGTTCGCGTCCGGAGTATCTGCGCGCCTTATGCGAAGCGCTGCGGCCGTTGAAACGGATCTGGAGCGCGGCGGTGTCGATCGACGTCACTGACGACTCGAGCCTCGTTCGATCGATGGCGTTGGCCGGATGCACAGGGGTCTTCGTGGGCTTCGAGTCACTGGCGGACCAAAACCTCAGCGAGGCACGAAAGCGGACGCCGAAGACCGCCGAGTACGCTCGGCGTGTCGGCATTCTCCACGATCACGGAATTCAGGTGAATGGCTCCTTCGTGCTGGGGTTTGACCACGATCGGAAGGACGTTTTCGACCGGACCGCGGAATGGGTGGAGTATAACCGGCTCGAGTGCGCCACGTTTCACATTCTGACGCCCTATCCGGCTACACCGCTGTTCCGGCAGATGGAGGCCGAAGGGCGGCTGCTGCATCGCGACTGGAGCCGGTACGACACAGCGCATGCGGTGTTCCGTCCAAAACATATGTCGGCGGAGGAACTCGAGCAAGGCTACGCATGGATTTACCAGCGTCTGTTCTCGTACCGATCGATCTGGCGGCGCCGGCCGGAAGATTGGCGCGCGCTAGCTCCGTACCTGGCGATGTCCTACCTCTACAAGCGTTCGAATCGTCTCTGGCACCTGCTGATCCGGCACGATCTCGTGCACGCGGTGTGGTGGCCGCTCGTGGAATTGACGCGAATTCGGCACTTGCGATTCCGCGAGCGGCTCGCGCGGACGGAAACACCGAGCGCGAGGCCCGGCAACGTGGTGGCGGCGGGCGTGTAGAATGCGACACTCGCATTATGGCCGAAGGTAAAGTCCGGTGGGCGGTACTCGGAGCGGCGAAGATCGCGACGACTAAAGTCATCCCAGCGATGCAGAACGGCGATTGGTCGGAGGTGATCGGCATCGCCTCGCGCGACTTGGAGAAAGCCCGGCGCGTCGCAAAACAATTAGGCATTCCCAGGGCCTACGGGTCATACGAGGAGGCACTGGCTGACCCGGAGGTAGAAGCGATCTACAATCCGCTGCCGAACCACTTGCATGTACCCTGGTCGATTCGGGCGGTGGAGGCCGGCAAGCATGTGTTGTGCGAGAAGCCGGTCGCGATGGGAGTGGACGAGTGCCGGAAGCTAATCGCCGCGCGCGAGCGCACGGGTCTCAAGATCGGTGAGGCGTTCATGGTGCGCTCGCATCCGCAATGGCTGCGCGCGCAAGAATTGGCGCGGTCGGGGGAAATCGGCGATTTACGGGCGGTGATGGTGGCGTTCAGCTATTTCAATCGCGATCGCGCGAATATCCGTCATGTACCGGAGTTCGGCGGCGGGGCCGTGATGGATATCGGCTGCTATCCGATCCAGATCTCGCGGTTCTTATTCAGCGAAGAACCCGTGAACATCGTGGCGCGACTGGAGCGTGATCCCGAATTTCACACGGACCGGCTGGCCTCGGCCGTGCTGGAGTTTCCGTCCGGCCATGCGGTGTTCACCTGCGCCACGCAAATGGTTTACCATCAGCGCGCCCAGATTCTCGGAACCAAGGGACGGGTCGAAGTGGAAGTGCCTTTCAACGCGCTGCCGGACCGCAAGACACGTCTTGTGATCGACAGCAGCACAGACCTTTATGGCGGGGGGATACGGGTGGAAGAGATTCGAGCGTGCAACCAGTACGGGATCCAGGGAGACTTGTTCTCGCGCGCAGTCCGCGGCACAACAGAGGTGCCGACGCCGCTCGAGGATTCGATCCGGAACATGGCCGTCATCGAGGCCGTGTTGAAATCGGCACAGACCGGGCACGCCGTGACGCCGATCTCGTTCAAACCGTGATCACGACCTTGCCGACGAAATCGCCGCTCGCAAGACAAGCGTACGCCTCGGCCGCCTGCTCGAAACAGAAGACCTTGCCGACAATCGGCTTAATCTGGTTGACGGCGATGGCTTGATTCATGGCCTCGAACATAGCGGTGCTGCCCACGCCGATACCCCGCAGGCATCCGCCTTTCATCATGAGCGGTATCGGGTTGATCGTGGCAGCCTGCCCCGCGAGGAAGCCGATGAGGGCGACCTGGCCGCCGAAGCCGAGCGACTCGAAAGACCGGTTGAGACTGCCCGCGCCGCCGATTTCGAGGATGTGCTCGACACCGCGGCCGCCGGTGAGGCGCGCGACTTCTTTTTCCCACTCGGGCGTGCGTTTGTAGTTGATGACGTTGGAAGCGCCGAGGCCCGCGGCGAGCTCGAGCTTTTCATCGCTCGAAGAAGTGACAATCACCCTCGCTCCGGCGGCGACGGCGAACTGCAAGCCGAACATGGAAACGCCGCCAGTGCCCAGGCAGAGGACCGTGTCGCCGGGTTTCACCCTAGCTCCAGAGAACATCAGTGCGTTCCACGCTGTCACGCCGGCGCAGGGCAGCGTCGCGGCCTCCTCGAACGAAAGATGGTCCGGTATTCTCACCACTCCTTGTTCGTGCAACACGACGGACTCGGCCAGCATGCCATCAAGCGGTACACCCAGGGCCGGGTGGCGCCGCGATGGCGGGCCATCGAACCAGACCTGGAAGAAAGTCCCGGCCACGCGGTCTCCCTTCTGAAAACGAGTGACTCCGGCGCCAACGGCGGTGACTTCCCCGGCGCCGTCCGAGAGCGGGATGGTGGGGCGGGTCAGTGGAGTGAAGTATTGGCCGTTTGCGATCATGTGATCGCGGTAGTTGAGCGACGTGGCTCGCACTCGAATCACGACTTCGTGCGGCCCCGGCTGCGGGTCGGGGCGCGCGGCGCGACGGAGGCCGCCCGGAGGGGTCGATCCGGGGTGAACTTCGTAGACTTGCACGGTTGCCAGGGTAGCATGGGCTCGCGCTGTCTTCGCGAAACCGGGCAGCGCCTTCTCCAAAGCGGACACCCGCGGCCTTCGTCGACGGAGTGGCAAGGGCGCTTGGTGGCCCAAAAATGAAAACCGATTGTTGACTCTGGTCCCCGTGGCCTCGCGGGGGTCCGATCGGGTAGCCCACCGGTTTATCAATCCAGAGTCCCAGCCTCCATCAGGGTGGCGGGACGCACGCTGACGCTCCCCACAGCGCAGGTCTCGCCGGCACTCCCCCGCGTCCAGGCGCTCTCGCGCGGTGGCAAACGCCCTATTGGTTGGTCGAGGACGCGATAGCTCCACGGCTGGCCAAACTCAGCAGCTTAACTTGCTCGGCCAGCTTTTGGTCCACGCCAGGCGACTACTCGGCTCGTAACGTTTCTTGGCGGATGGATGCTGAGTTCTCTGAGCGGCATAGTGCTCTAGGGCTTCCCGTTGGGCTTCCCCGGGCAACTGTCCATCAATGACCAGCATGGCAGTGTCATGTTCGATTGCCCAGACGAAACGTGCCATGAGTACCGGATCATCCCGGCGGATGTCGCCGGCGTTCTGCTGCTCGACCAACGCATCGACCAGCACCTCAAAGACAGCCTTGGCGTCAGCAACGAATTGATCGTAGGTCGGGGCCGACTCGATGAAT
>JAGWQP010000333.1 GCA_028876805.1 Acidobacteriota bacterium
ATAGTGCGTCTGCCAGCCTGCGGCCACCAGACCGAGCGGAGGGAGCAGCGCCGCCTGAACGTGCCAGGCCAAGTCGAGGTCGCGCTCGAGCGCTCTCTGGCGCTCCGGCGTCAACCGGCACAAGCAGTAGGTGGCCATCGGATTGGCGCGCAGATCGCTCACTTCCACGGATTCGTGGCACACCAGGCACGCCCCGTAGTTGCCCGCGTCCAGCCGGCTGAGAGCGGAATCGACCTCGGCCAACAGCCTCACCAGATCCGCTGGCTGATCCAAGCTGGCGATCGTCGATTCCAGCCGCAAACGGCGGTCCGACAGTTGGCTTCTCAGTTTCGCCTGCAGGGCGACCGCGTCCAGCGCCGAACCCATTCTGCCTCTCGCTCAAGTGTATCGCCCTCGGCACTGGCCCCGCGGGAATGCGGGAAGATCCCGATCCTCACCCGGTCGGGCGATTTCAGCAGCCCGGCCTCCGAAACAGTTGACCCGGTCCGCACCCCCGCTCACCCCCCCAATTCCCCCATTCCACCAGGAAAGTCGCCATTTAATGGATACCTATTTATTTCAATCGGTTAAACCGGGAAGATGGCCTCAAATCCGGAGTTGTTGAAACTATGAGCACTCAGCCTGTCCAACCGAAAGCGGCTCCGCTCGAAGGACTCGTCCAGATCGGCGCGTCCGTCGAAGACGTGATTCAGCAACGACTTGCCGAAGAACGCGCTCGTTTGGAGCGGGAAGCCGGCGTGGTCAAGCGCGAGATCCACCACTTCAAGCGGCCCACCGAACGGCCGTTTACGAGGCAACAGCGCGGTCACACGACGCTGCTGTTCGGGGGGCTGACTTGGAAACATGAGAAGCTGGTGCACGGTGCACTCGAAGGACTCGGCTATCGCGCCGAAGCCGTGCCCACTCCCAACGTCAAGGCGTTCCAGACCGGCAAGGAATACGGCAATAACGGTCAGTGCAACCCGACCTACTTCACGGTGGGCAACCTGGTCCAGTATCTGCAAACGCTCGAAGAGCAGGGGCTGACCAAGCAGGAAATCATCGACCGCTACGTGTTCTTCACCGCGGGTGCTTGCGGCCCGTGCCGCTTCGGCATGTACGAAGCCGAATATCGCCTGGCATTGCGCAACTCCGGCTTCGATGGCTTCCGCGTGCTGCTGTTCCAACAATCGGGCGGGCTGAGCCAATCCGACGCCGAGGCCGGGCTTGAGATGAATCTCGATTTCTTCCTCGGGATTCTCAACGCGCTCAACTGCGGCGACGTTATGAACGAAGTGGCCTACGCGCTACGGCCATACGAAGTCAACGTCGGCGACACCGATCGGATTCTTGACGAAACCATGGACTACCTCCACGAGATCTTCCGCAAAAAGCGGCCGTGGAAGCTCGATGAGAACATGTCGAAGTTCCTGGGCGGATTCTCAGATACGGCGGAGTACCTCGGCAAGTTCGTCAAGCAGATCAAGGGCGACGAGTACGTGCCGGCGCTCGAGCGCTGCCGCGACCGCTTCGACGAGGTCGAAATCGACCGCTTGCGCGTGAAGCCGATCGTAAAAATCACCGGCGAGTTCTGGGCGCAGACCACCGAAGGCGACGGCAACTTTAACATGTTCGCCTTCCTCGAGCGCGAGGGCGCGCAGGTGCTGGTGGAGCCGATCGGCACTTGGATCATGTACATGATCCACCAGGTGGTGCAGAAATACCGAGATTTCAAGGGGCTTGACGAAGCCGCGGTGCTGCCTCCGATCTGGAAGGTGGCGCCCCGCGCCAGAATCGAATGGGACTTCCGTCGGAAGGTGGCCAAGTTGAAACTCGCAGAGGCGATTTTCAAGAGCGAATACCACAAGATCGTGAACGCGTTGGGCGGAATTGCACATCATCTCGCGGACCAGTACGAGCTGCAGCGCCTTGGCCACCCTTTCTATAACTCGCGCGCCGGCGGTGGCGAAGGGCACCTCGAAGTCGCCAAGAATATTTACTACTCAAACAAAGATCTGGCGCACATGGTCCTGTCACTGAAGCCGTTCGGATGCATGCCTTCGACGCAGTCCGACGGCGCACAGTCGGCCGTGGTTTCCCATTACAAGGACATGATCTTCCTGCCGATCGAAACCTCTGGTGAAGGCGAAATCAACGCGCACAGCCGCGTGCAGATGGCGCTGGGCGAAGCCAAGAACAAGGCCAAAAAGGAATTTAGAGAGTCTCTGGAGCGCGCCGGCCTGACCTTGGAGGAGTGCCAGAGGTGGGTCGAAGCGCATCCGGAGACTAAGCGGCCGATGTATCGCGTCCCGCATACCATGGGCGTGGTCGGTCAGGCGGCGAATTTCGTGCTGCACATCGGGGAACGGATGAAACCGGAAAAGAACTGAGCGTGGCGTGGGGCGGAGTCTACCGCCCTGAGCCTTGCGCGTCGGTCACACCATGGATAAACACTTTTTCATTGGCATGGATGTCGGCTCGACCACGGTGAAATCCGTGGTGATCGACGCCGCTAGCGATCAGATCCTCTGGCAAGACTATCAACGGCACGATACCAGGCAGCCGGAAAAGGTGCTGGAGTTCCTCAGGCGCTTCGAGACCGAGATCGACGGCTTTTCAACGGCGACGAGCCGCATGTTCATCACCGGTTCGGGCGGCAACGGGATGACCAAGTTCCTGGGCGCCAAGTTCGTGCAGGAAGTGAACGCCGTTTCGCTCGCCGTGGAGCGCATGTACCCGGAGTGCGGCTCGGTGATCGAGTTGGGCGGCCAGGACGCCAAGATCATCATCTTCAAGAAGGACCCGGAAACCGGCCGTAAGAAGAAGATCCCGTCAATGAACGATAAGTGCGCCGGGGGCACCGGGGCGGTGATCGACAAGATCAATGCCAAGCTGCGCATACCCGCCGACGAGCTTTGCCGGATGGGCTACAAGGGGCTGAAGCTTCACCCGGTGGCCGGCAAGTGCGGCGTGTTCGCCGAGACCGACATCAATGGCTTGCAGAAGATGGGCGTGCCGCCGGATGAGCTGATGGCGTCGCTTTTTGAAGCTATCGTCATGCAGAACCTCTCGGTGCTGACGCGGGGCAACACGCTGCAGCCGGTCGTGCTGCTACTGGGCGGTCCGAATTGCTACATCAAGGGCATGCGCGATTGCTGGAAGAGCAACATCCCGAAGATCTGGGAGGAGCGCAACACGCCTCTGCCGGAAGCAGTGGCTCCCGAAGATCTGATCCACACGCCCGACAATGCACAGTATTTCGCCGCCATCGGTTCGATCGAGTTTGGCAAGACCGAGGAAGAGGGCGTCGGCCAGTATCTGGGCCGGGAAAAGCTTGAATGGTACATCAACGTCGGGCGCGATGAAGAGAAGGCCAAGCGTGGCGGCACCGGCGGACTCGCCAAGGACGAAGACGATCTGGCGGCTTTCAAGCGGAAGTACCGCCCCAAGAAATTCGTGCCCGCCACGTTCCAGCCGAGCGAGCTCGTGGAAGGCTTTATCGGCATCGACGGCGGTTCCACGTCAACCAAGGCCGTGTTGATCTCGAAGGATCACAAGCGGCGCATCCTGGCGAAGACCTATCAGCTTTCGAAGGGCAATCCGATCGAGGACACTGTGGAGGTGTTGCAGAAGCTCGACCGGCAGATTCGCGATCAAGGCGCGGAGCTGAAGATCCTGGGCGTCGGTACCACCGGCTACGCCAAGGACATTCTAAAAGACGTAATCGGCGCAGATGCGGCGCTGGTCGAAACGGTCGCGCACACCGAGGCTGGGCTGCACTTTTACGACAACGTGGATGTCATCTGCGACGTGGGTGGGCAGGACATCAAGATCATCATCCTCAAGAACTCCCGCGTCAAAGATTTCAAGCTGAACACGCAGTGTTCGGCCGGCAACGGCTACTTCCTGCAATCCACGGCGCAGGGCTTCAACGTGCCGGTGGAGCAGTATGCCGACACGGCATTCGGTGCCAAGGGGTTCCCGTCGTTCGGCTATGGCTGTGCGGTGTTCATGCAGTCGGACATCGTCGACTTCCAACGTCAGGGCTGGAAGCCGGAAGAGATTATGGCCGGCCTGTGCAACGTGCTGCCGAAAAACATCTGGCTGTATGTTTCGCAGATTCCGAACCTTTCGGCAATCGGCACGCGCTTCCTGCTCCAGGGCGGCACCCAATACAACCTGGCGGCGGTGAAAGCGCAGGTGGATTTCATCGAGTCGCGCTTCAAAGGCAAGGACGTGCCGCCCGACGTGATCGTCCACGAGCATTGCGGGGAAGCGGGCGCGATCGGCGGGGCGCTGGAGGCGGGCCGCCTCTGGGACAATGGCCGCCAATCGACGTTCATCGGGTTGGACGCCTGCTCGCATATCGAGTACAAGACCACACGGAACGAGGCCACACGCTGCTATTTCTGCAAGAACAAATGCCTCAGGACCTTTATCGATGTCAAGACCAGCATGATCAACATCGATTACAAACCCCCGGCAAAGACCAAGGTCCCGCTGGAGGCGGGCGCGCAGCGGCTGATCATCGCCACCTGTGAAAAAGGCACGGTCGAAAACATCGACGAGATGCGCCAGATCAAGGGCAATCTCGACAAGGTCAAGAAAGAAAATCCGAACTTTGTCGAGATGGCGGCCAAGGCCGTGTTCCGTGTGCCGGATATGCCGCTTGTGGCCGACTCGGCACCAAAGTTCCAGATCACCGCCGCGCAAAAAAAGCGAGCCGAGCAGATCCACAAGCGCGCCACGCTGCGCATCGGCATGCCGCGCGTGCTCAACATGTACTCGCAGACGCCGGTCTTCACGGGTTACTTCACGGCCCTGGGAGTCAAGGCCGAGCACATCGTTTATTCCGATTACACCAGCGAAGAATTATACAAGGAAGGCGCGAAACGCGGCGCCATCGATCCGTGCTTCCCTTCGAAGCTGGGCATTCCTCACGTGCACAACCTGCTCTACAAGGTCCACGCCAAGAAGCCGCTCGACATCATTTTCTTCCCGATGATCGACTGCCTCACCACCGACCTGCACTCCGCGCAGGCCAGCCGGTCGTGCCCGACGGTAGCTACCACGCCAGCAGCCGTCAAGGCGGCGTTTACCAAAGAAGGCGATCTTTTCAAAGAGAAGGGCGTTCTCTTTCTGGACACCTTTGTCAACATCTCGCAGCCCGACCTCCTCGAGCGGCAGCTCTTTGAGCAGTTCAAAGACATCTTAGGCCTGTCACCCGAGGAGAATAAGCGAGCGGTTGAGGAAGGGTATCGTGCGCTCGATCTGTTCAACAACGTCACCATGCGCGCCGAAGCGCGCGAAGTACTCGAACAGCTCGAGCGTGAGGACCGGCTGGGTGTTGTGCTGCTCGGCCGGCCCTACCACAACGATCCAGGTTGCAACCACGAAATTCTGGAGGAGTTCCAGAAGCTTGGCTACCCGGTTTTCACGCAGGATTGCCTGCCGATTGACGACGACATCATCTGGCGTCTGTTCGGCGACGAAGTGGAGGCCGGCGAGATCCCGCATCCGATGGCGATCACCGATGTCTGGAAGAATTCGTACAGCGAAAACACCAGCCGCAAAGTGTGGGCCGCGAAGTACGTGGCGCGGCATCCCAACCTTGTGGCACTGGAACTTTCTAGCTTTAAGTGCGGCCACGACGCGCCTATCTACACGGTGGTCGAAGAAATTGTCGAACACTCCGGAACCCCGTACTTTTGCTTCAAGGACATTGACGAGAACAAGCCGACCGGCTCGATCAGGATCCGCGTTGAGACGATCGGATATTTCCTGAAGCGCTATCGCGAAGACATGATCCGGAACAAGCAGAAGGCGCAGACGATCGAAGATCAGCTCAAGCAATTCGAAGCGCGTCTCAGGCGCGAGATGTTGCGCGATAAGCTGGACAAGCTGTCCGAGGCCTTCGAGACCGGCGCGATGCCGCAGATCCACGTAAGCGTCGGGCAGCTGGCGGCCTCGAGGCCGGCCGAACAGGCGTACGAAGCCGTTTCGGGCGATTGAGTACGCTTCGTAGGACTAACCCCTAAGGCCGCGAGAGAAAGCCCTGGTATGATCACAAATCATGCCGGCAAGTCGCCTTGTTTGTAGCTTTGCCGCATCGCTGATTCTGGCGCACGGACAGGTTCCAAAGGACGCCTCGCCATGTTCGCCCTGAGATGGAACGCGCCGGGCCTACCGCACCACGCTTTACAGGGCCATGAATCCTAAGATCCCCGGGCGCTTCCGTGCGATTCGTAGCGCTCGGACCTTTAAGCCCGGATATCCGGCTGCCTAGCCCTGTCCCATTGATGGCAGCGACGAATGTGGCCGTCCTGCCGTCGGGCGATAAGACCCTTCCACCGCATCTCTAGAGCATGTCTCGTGTCCGAATGGCTCGCCCGTTCCGAATGCGCCGATCAAAGTAAAACATAAGCCGGACGGTACGTTCGCACAGACGCGATCTGATGCGAACCCAATTGCGAAACAGTCGTCTCCTTGACAGTCGCAGGAATTTCGTGTTTACTCGTAATCGTGCGCCCCCAGGCGCCAGCAGGTTCGCGCGAAGGGCTAAGCCCACTGTTGCTATAGATTGACTGCACGTCCATTGACCACGTGCTGCCTGATTGCGAACCGCAGGCTCAAGCATGGAGGTCGTTATGACGTCGCAGCAGTTACCCGAGCGTGCCAATCTCGAGCAGCTCAAGAAACAGGCAAAGTCTCTACTCCACGCCGCGCAGGCCAAAGAACCGGCGGCGCTCCAACGGTTTCAGGCGCTACCCGGACTGACCCGAAGATCCTTCGTCGAGCTAGGCGCCATGAGTCTCGCCTTGCACGACGCCCAATCTGTCATCGCTCGCGAATATGGTTTCAAGTCGTGGAATGAGTTACGCGCAGGCGTGCAGGATCGTGCGCTGCCCTTTGCCGCGGCTGTGGATGAGTTCGTTCGCTGCGCAACCGGAGGCGCCCCGGCCCGTGCGCTTCGGTTGCTTGCGCAATACCCCGCCATCGGAGATGCCAATTTGTACACCGAGCTGGTGCTCGGCGATTCTGAATCAGTCGAGGCACGGCTGCGGAAGCATCCCGAAGCAGCGATTCCACCGGGCGGAATTCAGAATTGGGAGCCACTTCTTTACGTCTGTCACACTTGTCTGCATCACGACGCGCCCGAGCGCGCAGCAGGGCTTGTCGCGATCGCGCGTGGGTTGCTGGAACGGGGTGCCGATCCCAATGCCGAATACCACTGGAATTGGCATCGCGAGCTTCCGCGAACCGCCCTTTGGGGAGCGCTGTGCGCGGTCAGTCACCTGCCCCTTGCGGAGGTGTTGCTCGAAGCCGGAGCGAATCCGACGGACGGCGTATCGATGCACATCACTGCCGGATCCGGCAATCTCCGTGCCCTGGAATTGCTGCACCGCTTTGGCGTCAACGTGAACGGAATCCCTGGCGGTGTCCCGCCGCTCCGTTACATCCTGGGTTGGGCTGCCAACAACCCTGAGCGCTGCGCCGGCGTGCGCTGGTTGCTGGAGCACGGCGCGGACCCCAACCTTGCTTGGGACGAGTTTGGTGACGCTCCCCTGCACATTGCAGCCGAGCGGTGGGACGTCCCCATGGTGGAGTTGCTCGTGAATCGCGGCGCCGATATCCATCAGCGGCGTGCAGACGGCCGGACCGCGCACACGGTGGCCGCACTGCATGGGAACGATGATATAGCTACATGGCTCCTAGCTCACAGCGCCAAGGATGAACTCTCGTTGCTCGAACACTTTGTGTCGGCCTGTGCACTCGGTGACCGGGCGCGCGCCGGCGAAATCCTGCGGGAGCACCCCAACCTGCGCGGCGAGCTTCAGATCGAGCATCATCTGCTGATGCACGTGCCGGCCGAGCGCGGAGATGCGGCGATCCTTGAGACCATGCTCGAGTGTGGTTTCGATCCGAATGTGAAGGATCACGATGGCGTCACCGCATTGCATCGGGCGGCGATGGCGGGTCGCGCGGAAGCAGTCCGCATGCTTCTCTCCCACGGTGCATCGGCCCATGCGCTCGACGGTATGTTTTCCGCCACGCCGCTGGTCTGGGCATCCGAAGGATGGGGTCATGACGCTCGTCACGCGGGTGCCGACCATGTCGGCGTAGCGCGGCTGCTCATCGCCGCTGGATCGCCCCTCGAGTGGGTGCCTCCCGAAAAGGCGCCCGATCCCGAGGGCACGCAAGAGCAGCTGAGTGAGCTGTGCCGCGCGGCGGCGGTGGCGTCCTGACGAGGATCCAATACGCTAAAAAGAGCCGGTGGCGTTCGACGTCGCCCGCGCACTGCCGGTATCGAGCAAACCGTCGTACGCGCTGCGCCGGCGCGTACGGTCCGCCTCAAGCTAACGTTTCCTAACCCCGATCAACTTTCGTGACGGGCACATACGCCATTCTGGGGCTCCCGAGTGGATCGTCGCGCAGCCTGGCGTTCGCAATTTCCCTTGATGGCACCGCTCAAGGCAAACAGTGACAAAAATCGGACTGTTTTCGACTCATTCGAACCTCATAAGTATAGCTTCGGCCGGCATCGCTCATAAAATCGTAGCGGGCGGTTGACACGGTTGCGGCCGCCAGCCACTCTAATCCCCTCGAAGAGTGCTCGCGGGGTTAATGCGCGCGATCTTAATGCTAGGCAGAAGGCTCGCGACCACC
>JAGWQP010000334.1 GCA_028876805.1 Acidobacteriota bacterium
GGAATCCGGAATTTCAAGAACGCGTTGAAAGGCGATGACGAAAAGGGAGACACGAAGAAGGACGAAGAAAAGGTCGAAGCGAAGAAGTAAGCGGCTTCCTGAAGCAGCCGGCAGGTTAGGCTGAATTCATCGGCTTTTGAAGGAAGAAAACCCCGCGAGCCCGAACGAGGGCGGCGGGGTTTTGATTTAGAACCGGGGTCCTTACTTCTTCTTGGGGGGAACGATCGCGTCCTTGGCCGCCTTTGCGACGCGGAACTTTACCACCTTCTTGGCCGGGATCTTGATGGTTTCGCCGGTTGCGGGATTGCGGCCCGTCCGGGCCTTGCGATCCACGCGCACCAGCCGACCAATGCCCGGCAACACGAACATGCCGTTCTTCTTGACTTCGGCGATCGCCAAGTCTGAGAGGCCATCGAGGAACGACCGCGCCGTCTTGTTGTTGACTTCGCAGCTTTCCGCGAGCGATCGCACCAGTTGAGTCTGGGTCATTCTCTGATTTGCCATATCTCTCCTTCTGCTGTGGGTCTGGATTCTGAATTCTGGACCAGGTCCGCGCACCGCACGCGGGTCGCGCTGTTCACCGAAGTACAAGGTTGAATCAAGCGGCCCCCCCGCTGCCACGCCCGTCGCAATTCGATTCCATGATAAGGGAAGGCCCAATTGATGTAAAGGGAAAATCACAAAAAAAAGGCCGATTTTGGGGGCTTTTTTTGCATACGGTGAGAGTCGTACCGCTCTAGCGCGGCTCTCGGAAACCGGCGCCACGTCGCCACTCGAAACAGCCTCCGGTAAACGGAGCCCTTAGCTTGTTCTTGAGGACCCGGAAGCGAACGGTATGACCGGAGGCGGCTAGGACGATTCGCACTGACGCGTAGAGCTTGATCGCATGCCCGCCAGCGCTCGTCTCGGGTTCGCCGGGTGAGCCCAGCCGGGCACGCGTCTGGTTCAGCAAAACAAGGCAGGCACCGCTGCGCGCGATCGGGCGGCTGAGCCGCCGGAGTTCGGAGCTGAGGATGCGGCCCAGAAGTCCGCCTCCGGCGTTTCCGATTCCAGCCGCCATCTCCAGCTCGGGAACCAGAGCCGCGGCGGAATCCAGGATGATCAGATCCACTGCTCCGGAAGATGCGAAGCGCCGCGCCATTTCGAGAGCTTGCTCGGCGGTAGCCGGTCTGGCGATCGGAAGCCGTGCCACGTCGACCTCCAGTTGGGATGCGAACGCCGGGTCGAATGCGCGCTCCGCATCAATCCAGGCCGCCGCGGCCCCTTGACGCTGCCCGTGGGCGATGATCTGTAACGCCAGGGCCGTTTTTCCACAAGACGCCGGCCCGAAGATCTCGACGATGCGGCCTCGCGGCAGACCGCCGATTCCCAAGGCCGCGTCCAAAGCGGGGAAGCCCGTGGCCAGAGCCTCGACGGCGCCGGGGCCGGGACCCTTCTCCAAGCTCGAGAGTTGAAGCTCGACGGCACGGCGCCGGTCGACTTCACGCATAGCGGCAGCGACTCCCGGCTAACGGCGTGACGGTGTGGGGCGGGGAGGGGGTCCGCCGGCGGAGGCAGCGTCGGCGGCAGGTGCTGGTTCCGGCTTTAGCAAGCCGAGGGCCTTGCGCAATTCGGTATCGAGGCCCTGCCGGATGTCTGGGTTGTCCTTCAGGAACTGGCGGGCGTTCTCTCGGCCTTGTCCAATGCGATCGCCTTTGTAGCTGAACCAAGCGCCGCTCTTTTCGATCAGGCTTTGCGCCACTCCGAGGTCCAGCAGATCGCCTTCGCGGGAAATGCCCTCGCCGTAGATCATGTCGAACTCGGCTTCACGGAAGGGCGCTGCCACCTTATTTTTGACCACCTTCACCTTGGTCCGGCCACCGATGACGTTGTCGCCGTCTTTGATGGCAGCGATCCGCCGGATGTCGAGGCGCACCGAGGCGTAAAACTTCAGCGCGCGGCCGCCGGTGGTGGTTTCCGGATTGCCAAACATGACGCCGATCTTCTCGCGGATCTGGTTGATGAAGATCAGGCACGTTCGCGATTTGGAGACAATTCCGGTGAGCTTGCGCAGAGCCTGCGACATCAGCCGCGCCTGCAGACCCATGTGACTGTCGCCCATCTCGCCATCGAGTTCGGCCTTGGGCACTAGGGCCGCCACAGAATCCACCACCAGAACGTCAATCTGTCCGGAGTTGATGAGCGCGCTCGTAATCTCCAGGGCCTGCTCGCCCCAGTCTGGCTGGGAGACCAGCAGGTTGTCCACGTCCACTCCCAGTTTCTTGGCGTAGGAGGGATCGAGCGCGTGTTCCACATCGATGAACGCGGCCATTCCGCCCTTCCTCTGGGCTTCCGCGATCACCTGCAGGGCGATCGTGGTCTTACCGGAAGACTCCGGCCCGTAGATTTCGCAGACGCGGCCGCGGGGGACACCGCCGACGCCCAACGCCGCGTCTAATGAAATCGAGCCCGTCGAAATCGCCGCGACCGGAACGATGGCCTCTTTCGATCCGAGGCGCAGGATCGAGCCCTTGCCAAACTGCTTCTCAATCTGGCCGAGTGTCACGTCTAAAGCACGAGCGCGCTCTTTTTCGTCCATGGTAGCGATTGCTCCTATCCGTGTAGCCTCATTGTAACGCCGCGACGCGAGAGGGCTCGCGCCAGCCGAGAGTATAATCGGGGCAGAGGTTTTCTCGATGAAAACGCGTCTTTTTATCCTTGTGGCAGCCACAGCCGTTTTCCTTGCAGGGTCGGACAAAAAGGTCGTTGGTAGCGCTAGAGGGGAAAATCAGGACTTGACGCTCGAGGTAACGCTGTACCTGGACCCGGCTTCGGTCAAGGATCTGATCGGCACCGAGCTGGGCGGACATTTTATGCTGGCGGCCGTCAAGATGGAGCCCAAATACGGGAAACAGATCACGATCGACCGCGATGATTTCCAGCTCCGCACCGACAAGGATGGTGAAAAGACCAAGCCGTTTGCGCCCACCGAGATTGCCGGAGGCGCGACCCTGGTCGTCCCGCAGCGCCGCGTGGCGGGAGGGGAGGGCTCGCCTCTTTATCTCGGCCCGGCGCCGAATGAGAACGGGCCAGCCGTGTTGAAGAACGGCGATTCCGCCGGCGATCGCACGCTCGAAAAGGTATTGACCGAAAGAGTTCTCGCCGAGAAGAAGACCGACCAGCCGGCTTCGGGTTTGCTCTACTTCTCTATGGAGAAGCAGAAGCTGAAGGACCTCGAGCTGATCTACGGCGCTCGCGGAGAAAACCAGATCTCGCTCCGGTTCAAACCGCGCTAAGGGGCCGCTCAAGGCCACTCGATCAGGGTCATCTGGCGTGGATCGAGCGCCAGGGCTTCCGGCGGTCTGGGCCGGTCGACATCGTCGAGGGTGGGATTAAATTTTCGGATGAGCTGGTTCAAGCGCGTTGACGTTTCCCAGATCTCCAGCAGGAGCTGACAGCGGGGACACGCGCCGCGGATGCCGCCAAGTCCGTCGACTGCGGGATTATACGCCTTGTGCCTGCCGCAGCGTCCGTTAAACTTTCGAGACCGAACCTTCAAAAGGGCTCCAACTCATCCACATTAGCAGGTGGTGGCGTGTCCGTCACGACGCGCCCGGCCCGCGGTACAATCCAATTGAATGCCGCATGCGAGGGGCGTTAGCTTTGCCCGGTTCCGCGTGGCGGTGGTCGCGGTGGCAGCCGGGGTCATACTGGCACTCGTCGTGTACCTGCTGACGGGGGGTACGCTTTTTCAGGAGAAAGCCACTCTTTACCTCTACATGCCGGACGCAACCGGCGTCGATATCGGCACGGCGGTGCGGGTCAACGGGACGAGCGTGGGCAAGGTCGCGGCGGTGGGGTTTTCCGGGTCTAACCAGCCCGATCGTATCGTGCGGCTGACGTTGAAGGTGGAGCTCGAGCACTTGCGGGACATGCCGGCGGATTCGTGGGCACAGATCAGTTCGGCCACCGCAGTGGGCAACAAATATGTAGACATCACACAGGGGAAAAGCGCCGCCTACCTCCAAGCCGGCAGCGAAGTTCAGTATCGGCCGCAGCCCCAGCTGCTTAAGACTCTGGACCTGCAGCAATTCGCGAACCAATTGCGCTCCGCCGACGCCACCCTCACCGACATCGAGCAGGGGAAGAGTAAGGTAGGCCAGCTGATCGTCGGCCGCCAGATGTACGATGATCTGCGCAAAGCATTGGCCCAGGCGGACCGCGGCTTCCGGGACGCTATCGGCGTCACTACCGGGGTTGGAGAGCTACTCTACACTGACAAGATTTATCGCCAGATCAGCGATCCGCTCATTCGCGTGGACAGTCAGCTGCGGCGCATCGACAGCGGGCAAAGCGAGATGGGGCGTCTGCTGCGCGAAGACGGGACGTATCTGAAGCTTCGCGAACAGGCGGCGGGCCTCCGACGATCGATCGTCGATCTCCGCGCGACACCGTTTATGACCTCCGATGGCATGTACGAGGATTGGAGTCGGGCGCTCGCGTCCTTGGTCAACGACATGGACCAGATCAACCGGGGCATGATCTTGAACACCTCGCTCACCTACGATGACCTGGCCGGTTTGGCGGGGGAATTAAAGGCGGGCTTCCGCGATTTTCGGAAGGACCCGAAAAAGTACCTGCGGGTCGACCTTTTTTAGGATTCACATACAATCGAAACTTGAGCCAAGTCTTCTTCGAAGTGGTGGCCCAGTGCCCGCAGACCCGGGCGCGAGCGGGCTTCGTCCACACCGCGCACGGGACCATCGGAACGCCGGTTTTCATGCCGGTCGGGACGCAAGCCACGGTCAAGGGCTTGTCTGAACGCGACCTCGCCGGAGAACTCGGCGTCGAGATTCTGCTCGCCAATACCTACCACCTGTTCATTCGCCCCGGCCATGAGCTGATCCGCCGCATGGGCGGCCTGCACCGCTTCATGTCGTGGCCGAACGCCATTCTGACCGACTCCGGCGGGTTCCAGGTTTTCAGCCTCAGCGGCCTGCGGAAGATCACCGATCAGGGCGTCGAATTCCGCTCGCATTTGGATGGGGATCTTCATGTATTCACTCCGCAGTCGACGGTCGATGTGCAGCTGGCCCTGGGCAGCGACATCTTGATGGCCTTAGACGAGTGTCCCCCGTATCCGGTCAGTCACGAATACGCGCGCGAGGCTATGGAGCGGACCGTGCGTTGGGCGCGCGAGGCCGATCGACACCACCGCCGGCAGATGGAGGAGGTCTTGGGCCGCCATGCTCTATTTCCGGTGGTGCAGGGGTCGGTGTTTCCGGATCTCCGCCGCCAGTGCGCCTCGGCGCTGGTCGATCTCGGTTCCGACGGCTACGCCATCGGCGGCCTCGCGGTCGGCGAACCCCGGGTTCTCAGCCTGGAAATGGTGGAAGCCGCCGAGGAGATCTTGCCGCGCGACCGACCGCGCTACGCCATGGGCGTGGGGATGCCGGAAGAACTGGCCGAGTACGTCTCGCGCGGCGTGGACATGATGGATTGCGTGCTGCCTTCGCGCAACGCCCGCAACGGCTATCTGTTTACCTCCGCCGGCCGGCTCATCATCAAGCACGCCCGTTATAAGGAAGACGGGCGCCCCCCGGATGAGCGGTGCCGGTGCTATACTTGCACTAGGTATTCCCGAGCTTACCTCCGCCATTTGTTCCTCTCCGGGGAGATCCTGTATGCGGTTTTGGCGACTCGTCACAACGTCCGCCGGTACCTTGACATCATGCAGGAGATCAGGCAGGCTATAATGTCGGGTTTGTTCCCTGAATACTTGAGAAGTGTGCGCGCGGCGTGTGTGGACGCCGAATGAACCTCTAGATCGGCCAGAACGTGTTTCCGAGTCTGTTTCTTCAGTCGACGCCCAGCTCCCTGGTGGGTTTCTTGCCCATCCTCCTCATCTTCGCGATCTTCTATTTTTTGTTGTTCATGCCGATGCAACGCCAGCGCAAGAACCAGCAGAAAATGCTGGCAGCCCTTCAGAATGGCAATGTGGTCCAGACCAGTGGGGGAATCGTAGGCACCATCGTGGCCATCGAGAGCGATGACACGCTCGTGCTTAGGGTCAAACCGGACAACATCAAGATCCAGGTGGTGCGCAGTGCGGTTTCCAGTCTGGTCACGAGTGAAGGCAAGAAGTAACTTTGGCGCACTGATTTGACAGGTTTATTCCAATGCAGAAGAATCTGACAGCCCGTTCGATTGTGATCGTCGTGGTCATCCTGCTCTGTGTATTCGGTATCATCGGCGCTCCCAAGTCGATCGCCGAACTCAAGCAGAACTGGCAGAACAACATCCGGCTGGGCCTCGACCTCAAAGGTGGCAGCCATCTGGTGCTGCAGGTCCAGGTACAGGATGCGGCCAAGGCGGAAGCCGACCAGGTGATCGACCGGATGAAAGAAGACCTCAAGAAACAGAACATCTCCTGGAACAGCATCGACCGCAATGACCCTCAAGTCGTCCAGGATGCGGATAGTATCCAGATCACGATCAAGGGAGTCCCGGCGACTCAGTCGAGCGCCTTCCGCAGCCTGATTAATGAGCGTTACAGCGACTGGGTGCTCACTGCCGTGAACTCCACCGATTACGCCATGCGGATGAAGCCCTCAGAAATCGTGGCTCTCAAGCGCGACACGGTAGAGCGCGAAATCCAGACCATCGGCAACCGGATCGACCAGCTCGGGCTGGCCGAGAAATCGGTCCAGCAGTATGGCCGCGCCGGTGATGAGTATCAGGTGCTGGTGCAATTGCCGGGAGTGGATGATCCGGCGCGGGTGAAGGAACTAATCGGGACCACCGCGGTTCTCGAAATCACCGATGTGAAAGACGGCCCTTTCGCGAGCCGCGAGGCGGGTTTGTCGGCGCACGGCGGCGTGCTGCCTTTGAACACCAAGCTGGTGCGGTCCATACCGCGTGCCGGCAGTGAGGGGGAACAGTGGTACCTGGTGGGCCGCAATCCCGTTATTTCGGGCCGCGAAATGCGGAACGCACGGGCGGGGCAGGATGAATTCCGCAAGTGGGAAACCAACTTCACCCTCTCCCAGGACGGCGGCAGGCGCTTTGGGACCTTCACCGGTGCCAATATTGGCAACCGGCTGGCGGTGGTGCTGGATAACAACATAGTCAGCGTAGCCACGATCCAAGCCAAGATCAACGACTCGGGACGCATTACCGGCCTCGGTAGCGAGGAGGAGGCCGTGGATTTGGCCCGCTACCTGCGCTCGGGCTCGCTGCCGGCGGGCATCGTCTACCTGGAAGAACGTTCGGTCGGCCCCTCGCTGGGCGCCGATTCGATCCACCAGGGCTTCATGGCCGGTATCGCTGGCCTCGTCGCCGTGGTCATGGTCATGCTGGTGTATTACAAGCGAAGTGGCGTGAACGCCGTACTGGCCTTGATTCTAAACGCGGTAGTACTGCTAGCGGCAGTTTCCTATTTTCACGCCGCCCTGACCTTACCGGGTATCGCTGGAATCATCCTCACGATCGGTATGGCGGTCGATTCGAACGTGCTGATTTTCGAGCGGATTCGCGAGGAACTACGGGCCGGCAAGGCGGTAGTTTCGGCGGTGGATACCGGTTTCAACAAGGCGTGGTGGACAATTGTCGACACCCATGTGACCACGGTGGTATCCTGCGCCTTCCTGTTTCTGTTCGGCGAAGGTCCGGTGCGCGGCTTCGCGGTGACTTTGGTCATCGGTCTGATTGCAAACGTTTTTACGGCGGTGTTCGTTTCCCGCACCATCTTCGACTATGAGCTATCCGGCCACCGCCGCATGGAGGCGCTGAGCATTTGAGAGGGAAACGAGGGAGGCACGGGTGGGAACAAATTCAAGATGGCCGGTGTCCAAATCCATGAGCAAATCCGGCTTGGCGAAGGGTGATGCAATTATTTAAGAACACCAATTTCGACTTTCTACGGTGGAAGTGGCCGTTTATCGGCGCCTCCCTGGTTTTGAGCCTGGCCGGCTTAGCCAGTATTGCCGTCCGGGGCGGGTTGAAGTACGGCATCGACTTCAAAGGTGGCGCGCTGATGACCGTGAAGTTCGCCTATCCACCGCCGGTCGACAAGATCCGCACCGCTCTTTCGCGCAAGGTTAAGGGCGACATCAGCGTTCAAAATTTTACCGATATCTCATCGACCAATGAAGTGGCGATCGGCACCGAACTGCAAGAGGAGCGTCTGCTGAATGTCAACCGCCAGGCGATGGCGGACGTGCTCACCTCGACCTTCGGCCAGCCGGAGAGTGGCAAGCTCGATTTCAACAACGCCAGCCAGCAACAACTGGAAGACCGCTTGCGCGATCCGCTGGCGCGGGCTCAAGTGGCCCTGAGCGACCAGCAGTTGCGGAAGCTGGTGGCGGATATGCTGAGCTTTCGTAATACGCCCCCGCGGTCGGGCTTGATCACGAGTTTCACCCAGTTGTCGGCCGTGCCGGGCGTAAATACTGCTATCATGAACACTCTTCAACAGGAGTGTTACCTGGCCCCCTTCAACATACGGAACGTAGAGATGGTGGGTCCAAAGGTGGGGGCGGAATTGCGCACCAAAGCGGTGCTGGCCACGCTGTATGCCTTGGGCGGGATGCTGGTGTACATCGCGTTCCGGTTCGAGTGGATCTACGGCCTAGGCGCCGTGATTGCCTGCTTCCACGACACCATCATCACCGTCGGGCTGTTCTCGATTTTCAATAAAGAGATTGACATGACCGTGATCGCCGCCCTGCTGACCTTGGTGGGCTATTCGATGAACGACACGATCGTGATCTTCGATCGGATTCGCGAGAATTTGAAGTTCATGCGCCGCGACCCGCTCGAAGTTGTCATGAACAAGGCGGTCAACCAGACGTTGAGCCGAACCGTGATGACCTCGGGCCTGACGTTTCTGACGGTGATCGCCCTGTTCATCTGGGGCGGTCCGGTGTTGCATGGGTTCGCTTTCGCGCTGGTATGCGGGATCATCGTCGGGACCTATTCGTCGGTCTTTGTGGCGAGCCCGATCGTACTTTTCTGGCATAATTACGCTGATAAGCGCAAACGAAGAACGGGACCGGCTCCTGCCGTGGCGCCACCGCCGAGGGTGGAACCGGTTCGCAAGAGTCCGACGAGGGCTGCTAAATAGAAGAAGACCGCGGCGGCGGGGTGACCCGATAGGGAGGCTGCTCGCGGGCGTTACGGAAAGGAAGCCAGTTATGGAGATGTTCTCTCAGACATTCGTAGCGACCGGGAAGACGAAGAAAACGACGACGGTCTTCATTACCTTTGTCGTACAAACCATCGTGGTCATCATCGGGATCCTACTTCCGATGATTTACTTCGATGCGCTGCCCACCGCGCAGCTGCAGAGCTTGCTGGTGGCTCCGCCTCCTCCCCCGCCCCCGCCCCCGCCTCCTCCTCCGGAAGCTCCCAAAGTCGTCAAGGTCATTCCCCGCCAGTTCGATGCCGGAAAGTTGATGGCGCCCAAAGAAGTCCCCAAACAGATCGCTATGATTAAGGAAGACGAACTTCCGCCACCCTCGGCCGCGGGAGGAGTGGTCGGCGGTATCAGCGGTGGTGTCAGTTCGGGTGTGCTCGGTGGTATTCTAGGAGGGATTTCCTCGGCCGCGCCGCCGCCTCCGCCGGTGGAGAAGAAGGCCCCGCCTTCCCGGATTCGGGTGGGCGGCAATGTCCAATCCGCCAAGCTGGTCCGCCAGCCAAGACCGGTCTACCCGCAGCTGGCCAAGCAGGCTCGAATTCAAGGCGTGGTCAAGCTCCACGCCCTGATTTCCAAGGAAGGCACCATTGAGAATTTGACGCTGATCAGCGGCCACCCGTTGCTCGCTCCGGCCGCGCTTGAAGCCGTGAAGCAGTGGATCTACCAGCCGACCCTGCTGAACGGGGAGCCGGTCGGCGTGGACACCGAAATTGATGTGAATTTTACCTTGAGTCAGTAGGACCCGAATCGTATTCGGCCAATAAGAAAATCAACTCGCAGGAGAAAAAAAGACAATGATTGTGCAATTGCAGCTCTGGTCGCTTTATTTGCTCCAGGAAACGATCAGTTTCGATCCGCGTTCCATGTGGAATCAGATGGGAACGTTGGCCAAGTTGGTAGTGGTTTTGCTGTTCATCATGTCGGCCTATTCGATTGGCGTCATGATTGACCGCGTGATGGCTTACAGCGCCGCCCGCAAGCAATCCCGCGCGTTTGCTCCGGCGGTAGCCGGCGCGTTGCGCGAGGGTAAACTGGACGAAGCCGTTAAGATTGCCGACCGCTACAAAAAGAGCCATCTGGCAAAGGTCGTCGTAGCCGGCCTGCAGGAGTTTCAGGCCCACCAAATCAGCACCGAAATCCCAGGGGAGGAGATCGACGCGTCCAAGCGCGCCTTGGACCGGGCCGAGGCGATCGTCCGCGCCGAGTTGAAACGCGGCGTCAGCGGGCTGGCGACCATCGGTTCGACCGCCCCCTTCGTGGGACTGTTTGGAACCGTCGTCGGCATCATCAATGCGTTCAAGGGCATCTCGACCGAGAAGTCGACTGGTTTGGGCGCGGTGGCAGGCGGCATTTCCGAAGCCTTGGTCACCACCGCGATCGGTCTGTTCGTAGCGTTGCCGGCGGTCTGGGCGTTCAACTATTTCACCAATAAGATTGAAGCCTTCGACGTCGAGATGGGTAACTCCAGCTCCGAGCTGATCGACTACTTCCTGAAGCGCACGCAACGCAGCGCCGGCGTCCGCAAGTAAGGTTTGGGGGCCGACGAAGCAAGCGTGAACCCGAATCCGGCGAGTTGATTGGGGGAGATCCGCCAGGATCTCCCTTCTCCTGCCGAGTTTCACGAGGAACTGCGATGAAAGTCGAATTCAAAAGAGCCAAAGAAGAACATCCGGTATCCGATATCAACGTCACTCCGATGGTCGACGTGATGCTGGTGCTCCTCATCATCTTCATGGTGATCACACCCATGTTGCAGCATGGCGTGCAGGTCGACATGGTGAAAACCAAGAACCCCATTCCGATGCAAGATGCCGATAAAAGCGACGCCATCCTGATTGCGGTCACGCGCAACGGCGGGGTGTTCCTGGGCAATACCCAGATGCAGTCCGAAGATCTGCCGAACAAGGTGCGGGATCTGCTCACCAACCGCATCAACAAGATGGTGTTCATCCGGTCCGATTCGCGCGCTCGTTACGAAAAGGTGGTCGATGTGGTGGACAACCTGCGTGCGGCCGGAGTCGATCAAGTGGGTCTGTTGACCGAGCAGGTACAGGATAAGGGCAAGCAGCAGCCGAAGGGCGCCGCAACCCCGGCCGGAGAGTAGCGCAGGATTTCTAAGGAGTAATCGTATGGCAATGGCAGTGGGATCCGGCAAGGGTCCGAAATCCGATATCAATATGACGCCCATGATTGACGTGCTGCTGGTGCTGATCATCATCTTTATGGTCATTACACCGCTGACACCGCATGGGCTGGAGGCCCTGGTGCCGCAGCCGCCGCCCCCGAACTCCAAACCAAATCTTTCCGATCTGCGTACCGTGGTGATCGTGATTGAAAAGGATCACTCCATCAAGATCAACCAGGACCCGGTGACGGAAGCCAACCTCGGGCCCCGGTTGGAAGAGATTTTCAAGACGCGCGCTGAGCGTGTAGTGTTCGTCAAGGGAGATCCCGATCTGGAATTCGCCGCCGTCGCGAGAGCCATTGATGTGGCCCACGGCGTAGGGATCGATAAGGTGGGTCTGATGACACCAAAATCGGAGGCCGGGCAATAAAATGCGCAACGTCATACTGAGCGTGGCGGCGGGTGTGCTGGTACTCGTCGGAGCCAGTTGCCAGAAACTGAAATCGCGCGATCAGCTCAACCAGGGGGTGCGCGCCTTCCAGAGTGCACAGTATCCGGAGGCGGTCGAGCACTTCAAGACCGCCGTGGAGCTTGATCCGGCTTTCCCCACCGCGCGTCTTTACCTGGCCACGGCCTACTTCCAGCAGTACATTCCCGGCGCCGAGTCGCCCGAGAACACCCAGATGGCCAAGGCCGCCTACGACCAGTTCATGAAAGTCCTCGACCAGGACACCAGGAACACCGTGGCCATGGCGTCGGTGGCGTCGCTCTACCTATACCAGAAAAAGTGGGATGACGCGCAGCAGTGGTACGAAAAACTGGTGGCGGTCGATCCGAACAACGCGGATGCCTACTACAGCCTCGGGTTCATTGCTTGGTCCAAGTGGTACCCGGCCTACGGTACGGCGCGCGTGGAGTTGGGAATGAAGCAAGACGATCCCGGACCCATCAAGGACAAGAAGGTCAAGCAAGAGCTGAAAACCAAGTGGCTTCCGACCATCAATGCCGGACTCCAGGCGCTCGACAAGACCCTGCAGATCAATCCCGAATACGAAGACGCCATGTCGTACGAGAACCTGCTGATTCGAGAGCGGGCCGACTTACTCGATTCCAAAGAGGAATACGATGCGGCCATCAAAGTAGCCAACGACTGGGTTCAGAAGGCGCTGGAAACCAAAAAGATCAAAGCCGATCGGAAGGAAAAAAAGAGCGGCGGCGGTATCGTGGCCGAGCAGAAGTAGGCGCCATCGGTTGGATCAAACGCGGGGAGCGAGGCCGGACGGCCGCCGCTCCCCGTTGTGTTTTCAAGTGAGTTAGACCTCTCGAGTTTTCCGCTCCGGGGTGGCGCCGAGTTCGCGTCTCGCCCGTTTACAATAGGGCTATGCTGAAAACAGCCCTCCTTGTGGTTCTTGTCCCTATGTTGCGCGCCGAGGTGATGTCTATGACGCTGCGGCAGGCGGTCGAGACGGCCCTGAAACAGAATCCCGATCTAGTCCTGGCGCGGCTCGAGGAAGAAAAGACCCGCCAGGCGGTCCGTGTAGCGCGCGATCCGTTTGTGCCGAAGCTCGTAGTGGGCAGCGGCATGGCGTATACCAATGGCTTCCCCATGAGCATTGAAGGCTCGGCGCCGAGCATCGTGCAGGCTACCGCCACCCAGTATCTGTTCAACCGCCCGCAAAACTATCTCGTGGCCGAAGCGCGCGAGAACGCGCGTAGCGCGCAGCTCGGAACGGCCGCCAAGCAGGAAGATGTAGCCTATCGGACGACGTCTCTGTACCTCGATGCGGAACGTGCGGCTCGAGTCGGAGCGCTGGCGCGCAAAGATGCCGACAGCCTCGAAGCAGTGCTCGAAACGGTTCGGGCGCAGGTGCGCGAAGGGCGAGCCCTGCCGTTGAACGAGAAACAGGCGAACCTGAATCTGGCGCGCGCCCGGCAACTGGCCGACAATCTGGAGGCTGACCAGGACACCGCGGAGACGGCGTTGGCGGTGGCGCTCGGATTCGGTCCCGAAGATCGCATTCGGGCTGCCGGGGACGAGCGCGCGGCACCGCCCGTTCCCGACTTGGAGGAGGTGGTCGTTCAGAGCTCGCTCGCGTCGAGCAAGGAACTCCGCCAGTTGGAATCGCAGATTGCCGCCAAGAGTCTCGAAATCCGCGGGGAAAAAGCCGCCCGCCTGCCGCGCGTCGACCTGGTGGCCCAATACTCGATGCTAGCGAAATTCAACCGCTATGCGGATTACTTCCAGAGATATCAGCGCAACAACGTCGAGCTGGGCGCCTCCTTCCAGATCCCGCTGCTGGCCGGTCCAGGAGTGTCCGCCGAGGTGGCCCAAACGCAAGCCGAGATCGGTCGGCTGCGCGCCGAGTTGAATGCCGCGCGCACGCGCATTTCCACCGAGATCCAACAGTCCTTCCGCGATGTTAAGAAGGCCGATTCGGCAGCCGGGGTGGCCCAGCTAGATCTGGACGTGGCGCGCGAGGAGCTTTCGGTGACACTGTCGCAAATGCGCGAAGGGCGCGCCTCGTTTCGCCAGGTGGAGGAATTGCGCGTGGTCGAGAACGACAAATGGATCGCATTCTACGACGCGCAGTACACCGCCGAACGGGCCCGGTGGAATCTGCTGCGACTGACCGGGAATCTGATGGCCTCGCTCGCCCCCAAGCCGTAACGGCGTGCCGCCGGCTTGGAAACCGGTCGTTTTGCGTTTTGGGCCGCCAAGTTGCGGTTAGAGCTAAAGGACCCCAGTGACCGGCTGAGCCGGGCGTTTTCGGAATTCCCGCCATTTCTCGGGGAATGAGATGTGTCCGACCGAGCTCGAAGCCTTGTACGCGCCTGGGCTGGCGCTCGCCTGGCCGCACGGGCCGAGCGATGCGGCGGTGAGGGCTGTTTAGCTTTAGCATCGTCGCTGACCGAAAGGTATCGCCGGTTGGAACCCTCGCGTATTCCGAAGGGATCGCGGGCCGATGGGCTTCGATTGTCACGCTCTCGCTCGACGCCCGCCAGGAACCGAGCGACGGCGAGGGGTGGACGAAATGGCTGGAGTGAGCGAGCTTGAGAAATTGGGGGCAGGCCACAGCCCGCCCATTCCCTAAGCCTGGCGCTTGGTGAGCGAACCCGAGTCAGCTACATCCGCTGGTCCCGCCGCAGTTCCCGCATTTATAGCAGCTGCCGTTGCGGGTCATGATCGAACCGCACTCGGCGCAGAGCGGGGCATCGGCTACTACCGCGGCGAACGGCAGGTTCTGCTGCGGATCGACTTCGGTCGGCCGCAATTTCAGCGTCTCGCCGGCTTCGGTCACGGCATACTCGGGGCCGAGGAACTTCGCGCCCAGCCATCGGAAAATGTAATCGATGATCGACTTGGCGTAGGGGATCGTCGGATTGCCCGTCCAGCCGCTCGGCTCGAAGCGCACGTGCGCGAACTTGTCCACCAGGAACTTCAGCGGCACGCCGTATTGCAGGTTGAAGCTGATCGCCGTGGCCAGGGCATCCATGAGGCCGGAAATCGTCGAGCCTTCCTTGGCCATGGTGATGAAGATCTCGCCCGGCGTGCCGTCTTCATACATGCCCACGGTGATGTAGCCTTCGTGCCCGCCAATCGAGAATTTGTGAGTGATCGACTGGCGTTCGTCCGGCAGTTTGCGGCGTACCGGTCGGTAGACCACCCTCTCCACGGGAGCCACGGCGGTGAGCGCAGCGTTTCTCTTCTCGCCCTTCCCCGAACCCGAGCTGAGCGGCTGCGCCTTCTTCGAGTTGTCGCGGTAGATGGCCACCGCCTTCAGGCCCAGCTTCCAGGCTTCGGTGTAGGCACTCATGATGTCCTCCGCCGTGGATTCCTCGGGCATGTTTATGGTCTTGGAAATGGCGCCGGAAATGAACGGCTGCACCGCCGCCATCATGCGCACGTGGCCCATGTAGGGGATGGCGCGGGTTCCATTCTGCGGCCGGAAACTGCAATCGAACACCGCCAGATGCTCCGGCTTCAGATCCGGCGCGCCTTCGATCGTGCCGGTAGAATCGATGTGGCTGGCGATCTTCTCCACTTGCGCCGGCGAGTAGCCGAGCTTGATGAGTGCTGCAGGCACCGTATTGTTGACGATCTTGATCACCCCGCCGCCCACCAGCTTCTTGTACTTGATGAGCGCCAGGTCGGGCTCGATACCCGTGGTGTCGCAATCCATCATGAAGCCGATGGTGCCGGTGGGCGCGATCACCGTAACCTGCGCATTGCGATAGCCATTGCGCCGCCCGGATTCGTAGGCATCGTCCCAGCATACGCGTGCGCCTTGGAAAAGCGCAGTCGGCAGGTTATTCCGATTCAGGCGCCCGGCGGCATCGCGGTGCATGCGGATCACTTCGAGAAACGGCTGCGCGTTGACGGCATAGCCGAAAAACGGCCCCATCGCTTCGGCGATCCGTGAGCTGGTCAGGTACGCCTGCCCGCACATCACGGCCGTGATTGCGCCGGCGACCTCACGCCCCGGATCGCTGTCGTAGGGAATCCCCATGGACATCAGCAACGCGCCCAGGTTGGCGTAGCCCAAGCCCAGCGGGCGGAAGTTGTGCGAGTTCTCCGCGATCTTCTCGGTCGGGTAGCTGGCGTTGTCCACGATGATTTCCTGCGCCACGATCATCGTATCCACCGCGTGGCGGAAGGCCTCCACATCAAACTGGCCGTCCGGCGCGACAAATTTCATCAGATTCAGCGAGGAAAGGTTGCAGGCCGAATCGTCCAGGAACATGTACTCGGAGCACGGATTAGAGGCGTTGATGCGGGCCGTGTGCTTGCAGGGGTGCCAGCGGTTGACCGTGGTATCGAACTGCATGCCCGGATCGCCGCACTGGTGCGTGGCTTCGGCGATCTGCCGCATGAGGTCGCGGGCCTTGTAGCGCTTCACCGGCTGGCCGCTCGCGACCGATTTGGTCCACCAATCACCGTCACTTAGGACAGCCTCCATGAAATCGTCGGTGGCGCGCACCGAGTTGTTGGCGTTCTGGAAGAAGATGGAGCTGTAAGCGTCGCCGTCGAGCGCCGAGTCGTAGCCGGCTTCGACGAGCGCGTACGCCTTTTTCTCTTCCTTCGCTTTGCACCAGATGAAGTCTACGACGTCGGGGTGATCTGCATTGAGGATCACCATTTTCGCCGCGCGGCGCGTCTTGCCGCCGGACTTGATGACGCCGGCGAAGGCGTCAAAGCCTTTCATGAACGAGAGCGGGCCGGAAGCCGTCCCGCCGCCCCCGAGCGGCGCATGTTCTTCGCGCAGCGGCGAAAGATTCGTGCCGGTACCCGATCCCCACTTGAACAACATGCCCTCGGTTTTAGCCAGATCGAGGATGGAAGTGAGCGAATCCTTTACCGAGACGATAAAGCAGGCCGAGCACTGCGGGCGGACCTCGGAGGTACCCCCGACCGATTCGAGCTTGGTGATGCGCTCGGCCGTCTCGTCATAGACCCAACCGTAGCCACGCGCATCCTTGACCCCGACGTTGAACCAGACCGGCGAATTGAAGCAGGCCTTTTGGGTGAGCATGAGGTGCGCGAGCTCACTGCGGAAGTTGTCAGCATCTTCCGGGGTTCGGAAGTAGCCGTCCCTTTGGCCCCATCCGGTGATGGTGTCGACCACGCGCTCGACCAGCTGCGCCACGCTTGTCTCCCGCTCCGGCGACCCGAGCCGGCCATAAAAGTACTTGCTCGCGACGATGTTGGTGGCGGTTTGAGACCAGTCCGCGGGAGCCTCGACATCGCGTTGCTCGAAGATAACAGAACCTTTATCGTTGGCGATCAAGGCCGTGCGGATCTCCCAGCTAACCTCGTCGTAAGGGGTTTTGCCGGTCTCCAGCCGTGCCGTAAAATGCCGTGGGAACGAGATCCCGTCCCGGGTTTTTGCGGTAGCTTTGGCTCTCAACGCCTCTATTTTCTCACTCAGATCGACGGAAAGTTGACCCATGGTAGCGTCCCTTCTCAAGGCCCCTATTCTGGGGACTCCGTAATGTTGGCCCAATATATAGTAGCACGTCAAGAATTTTATCTATATGGAGTATGTGTGGGTTACAGGAACGTGTGGAACCGAACAAAAAGAATCGCCGGCAATCTCCCCGGAACCGACGGGGGTTAA
>JAGWQP010000335.1 GCA_028876805.1 Acidobacteriota bacterium
CTTGTGGAAATAGTAGTCGTAGAACGATTTGTTGCTGTAGTCGCGCTGGATCAGCCGTCCGCTCGGCGTGTAAAAATGCGCAGTCGTCAGCGCCAGTCCCGTGTTCTCCGAAAGCGGGTACACCGTCTGCACCAGGCCCTTCCCGAACGTGGTCTCGCCTAACACCCACGCGCGGTCGTGATCCTGGAGCGCGCCTGTCACGATCTCCGCTGCTGACGCCGAATACTTGTTCACCAGCACCACAATAGGGTAGTCCCGACCGCGGTTTCCGTTCCGCGCGACGTATGGCTTTTCGGCTGAACTGCGCCCGCGGTGTGAAACAATCGTCTGCCCCTTCTGCAAGAAGTGATCCGCCACTGCTACCCCTTCATTCAGCAACCCGCCGGGGTTTTCGCGCAGATCGAGCACCAGGCCCTTGATGTTGCCCTCTCCCAGCCGCTTCAGGTTCTCTTCCATCTCCTTGCTGGTGGTCTCGTTAAAACTGATGATTTTGAGGTAGGCAATTCCCGGCTTTACCCAGAACGCGTCTTGCACGCTATTGCGCTTGATCTCATCCCGCATCACTGTGAAAGTGAGCGGCGCTTCGGACCCTTCGCGGGATATCACAATCCTGACCTGCGTTCCGCGCGGCCCTTTGAGCAGGTCGGCAATCTCGGTGGTGCTGAGGTTGTCGGTAGGCTTGTCATTCACCATCGTGATGATGTCGCCCGGACGAATGCCGGCCTTATAGGCGGGCGATCCCGGAAACGGAGCCATCACCATCGTCTTGCCGTTTCGCGGACCTACCGTCATGCCCACCCCGTAGTAGTGGCCTCGCTGATCGTCCCGCAGCGCCTGGTATTCCTTGGGATCAAAGAAGTTGGAATGCGGATCCAGGGTCCGCAACATTTGTGGGATGGCGCCCTTGTAGATCGCTTTATCGGCGTTCACGGGTTCAGCGAAGTTCTGCTCCACCAGGGCAAACGCCTTGGTGAAACTTTGTACATCTTGGGAGAGATCATCGGCTGCCGTCGCGGCGGCCGCCACCTGGATTCTCGGTCCGTAAAAGCCGCCGAGTGCCATACCCGCCAAAATGATGAGGGGAAGCGCAAAAATAGACCGCCTCTTGTGGGGCATCAACAGAACCTTCCTTATTAAAAGTATACCGTACCTGTGAGTTTAGATGCGCGAAGGGGGTTCCTGGCTGCTGAATGAAATCAGCTGGGTCACAAAGGGGCCGGCAGTTCCCGGTGCACCGCATCCAGAACCCCGTTCAGAAAGTGCACCGACTCCTCGCTCGAGAACTTGCGCGCCAGCTCGAGCGCCTCATCGATTACCACTGCGGCCGGTGTACCTTCATGGGTCATTTCGTACACAGACTGCCGCAAGATGTTGCGGTCCACCGCCGGCATCCGTTCCATCCGCCAATGCTCCGCGTGCCGGCGGATGCGTTCATCCACCTCCTCGAGGTGCTCGATTGTGCCGCGCACCAGCTCCGTCGCGAACCAGTCCCGCTCCGGATGCTCGTCGGCAAACAGCGTGTCATAGAAGGCATTGATGGCATCCTCCACTGGCTGGCGCCGCGCGTCCCATAAGAACAGAATTTGAAGGGCTCGCTGCCGGGACCTGCGGCGGGAAGGCATTATGGCGTCTGACGGAGCCGGCGTAACAGATTAGCCATCTCGATAGCGGCGACCGCCGCGTCGGCTCCTTTGTTGCCGCCCTTGGCGCCGGCCCGGTCGATCGCCTGCTCGAGCGTATTGGTGGTGAGCACCCCGAAGGCCACCGGTACACCGGTCTCGGCCGCCACATGGGCAATCCCTTTGGCGGCCTCCGCCGCCACGTAGTCGAAGTGTGGCGTTTCCCCTCGGATCACAGCGCTGAGGCAAATGATGGCGTCGTACTTGTGCTGCCGCGCCAGTTCGCCAGCAACCATCGGCACTTCCCAAGACCCTGGAACCTTGATTACGTCGATCGTATCGGCGTCCGCGCCATGACGCACCAAGCCATCCAGAGCCCCGGCGAGCAGGCGTTCGGTGATGAAGCTATTGAAGCGGCTGACCACAATGGCAAATCGCAGCCCCGCCGCCGCGAGTTGGCCTTCAATCACGCGCGGCATCATGGCCAGTGTAACATCCACCCGGTAGGACAGGCCTTCGAGCTGCCCACTTTCCCCTTGTGGGATAATCACCTCTAGAGCGTCCCCCACAAGGCATGGACCCCCAATTCATCCGCAATTTCTCTATCATTGCGCATATCGACCACGGTAAGTCGACTCTCGCTGACCGGCTGCTTGAGCTCACCGGCGCCCTCTCCCAGCGCGAAATGATGGAGCAGGTGCTCGATTCGATGGACCTGGAACGCGAGCGCGGCATCACCATCAAGGCTCATGCCGTGCGGCTTCACTATTCGAGCCAAGACGGCCAGCAATATCAGCTGAACCTGATCGATACACCCGGTCACGTCGATTTCTCCTATGAGGTCTCGCGCAGCCTGCAGGCCTGCGAAGGCGCGCTGCTGGTCATTGATGCCTCTCAAGGCGTGGAGGCGCAGACCCTCGCCAACACCTACCTGGCCTTGCACCACAACCTCGAAATCATCCCTGTCATCAACAAAATCGATCTACCGTCCGCAGAGCCCGAGCGGATCCGCGAGCAAATCGAAACCGTCATCGGTCTCGACGCGCGCGATGCCGTGCTGGCTAGCGCCAAGCAAGGCACCGGCGTCCACGAAATTCTGGAGGCTATCGTCCACCTGGTTCCCCCGCCCACGGGCTCGCCCGAGGCTCCGTTGCGTGCCCTGATTTTCGATTCCTGGTTCGACACCTATCGCGGTGTGATCATTCTTGCGCGCGTGATGGAGGGCAAGCTGCGGAAAGGGCAGAAGGTCCGGCTCTGGTCCAACGGCCAGGTCTACGAAGTCGACGGCCTGGGTTTCCAGGCGCCCAAGGCCACGCCATGCGACGAAGTCTCGGCCGGCGAGGTCGGTTTCCTGTTCGCCAACATCAAGACGGTTTCCGACGCCAAGATCGGCGACACCATCATCGACCATGAAAACCCTGCCGCCGAGCCGCTCCCGGGCTTCGAAGAGATCAAGCCAATGGTCTTTGCCGGACTCTACCCGGTCGAATCGCACGAACACAGTCTGCTGCGCGATGCGCTCGAAAAGCTACGCCTTAACGACAGCGCCTTCAGTTTCGAGCCCGAGAATTCCGTGGCGCTCGGCTTCGGCTTCCGTTGCGGCTTCCTCGGCCTGTTGCACCTGGAAATCGTGCAGGAGCGCCTCGAGCGCGAGTTCGATATCGACCTCATTACCACCGCCCCCGGCGTCCGCTACCGCATTACCACCACCGACGGTGGGGTCATCGAGGTCGATAACCCGACCAAGTTTCCCGACCCTTCCGCGATCAAACAGATCGAAGAGCCCATCATCGACGCCACCGTGATCACGCGCGAGGAGTATCTCGGCGGCATTCTGAAGCTGCTCGAAGAAAAGCGCGGCTTGCAGAAGAAATTCGAGTACCTCGGCGGCGGGCGCGTCATGCTGACCTACGAACTGCCGCTCAACGAAATCGTGCTCGATTTCTACGACCGGCTCAAATCCTATTCACGCGGCTACGCCTCGCTCGACTACCACCTCGCCGGCTACCGCATCTCACCCATGGTCAAGCTCGATGTGTTGGTGGCGGGGGACCCGGTCGATGCGCTCACCATCATTGTGCACAAGGAATTCGCTTACGAGCGCGGCAAGGAGCTGATCGCCCGGTTGCGCAAGCTGATCCCCCGGCAGATGTTTGAGGTAGCCTTGCAGGCCGCCATCGGCAACAAGATCGTCGCCAGAGAAACGATCAGCGCCTTGCGCAAAAACGTGTTGGCCAAGTGCTACGGCGGCGACATCACGCGCAAACGTAAGCTCTTAGAAAAGCAGAAGGAAGGTAAGAAGCGCATGAAGCGCGTCGGGCGCGTCGAGATCCCGCAGGAAGCCTTCCTCGCCGTGCTCAAAGTGGGGCAGACCGAACAGGCCGAGTAGCCGACCCTTGCCCGGCGAGGGCCTCCTGTCGAAGCCCGATCCGCCCGCCGGCGATCCCGACCGGTCTCGGAGCCGGGCCGGTTCGCCTAAGGCCCTCTTTTTCAGCTCTTCCCGCACCCCTGTTATCATAGAGTGTCCCCCCATGCAAATTGAGAAAGTCTACGAGCCGCAGCGGTTCGAGCCGCAGTGGGCTCAGTGGTGGATCGATTCCGGGGTCTTCCGCGCCGGCAAGCCGCGGTCCGGCCCTGTGTTTTCGCTGGTTATTC
>JAGWQP010000336.1 GCA_028876805.1 Acidobacteriota bacterium
CGGTGGCGTCCGACCGCATCGATTTCGTCGATGAAGATGATGCAAGGAGCATTCTTCTTGCCCTGCTCGAACAGGTCTCGGACGCGGCTCGCGCCCACACCCACGAACATCTCGACGAAATCCGAGCCCGAGATCGAGAAGAACGGCACGCTGGCTTCACCGGCAATCGCACGCGCTAACAGAGTCTTGCCGGTGCCGGGAGGTCCGATCAACAGCACGCCTTTCGGAATCCGCCCGCCCAACTTCTGAAACTTTTGCGGTTCACGCAGGAACTCGATAATCTCCTGGAGTTCTTCCTTGGCCTCTTCCACGCCGGCCACGTCTTTGAAGGTGACCTTCTTCTGCTGCGTGGAGTGCAGGCGGGCGCGGCTCTTGCCGAAACTGAGCGCTTTGTTGCCGCCGCTCTGCATCTGCCGCATCATGAAAATCCAGAAGGCGATGAGCACGATGAAGGGAGAGGCATTCAGCAGGATCGAGATCCAGTTGCCAGAGCTGGTGTCTTTGATCTCGACATTGACACCTTTGTCCTGGAGGAGCTTGTAAACATCCGGGTAGTTAGTGGGGATCAGAGTGTGAAAGCCCTGGTTGGGATTTTGGTAAGACCCATGCACGTCATTGCCACTGATGGTGACGTCTTTCACCTGACCCTGCTGCACCTTGTCCATGAAATTGGTGAAGGTGATCGGATCTTCTTTGCGGCCCTGACCGTTCCGTACGACGGCGAATAGCAGCACCGCCACACAGATCAATACGATCCAGAAAACCGCGGTTTTAATATTGGAATTCACTAGCCCTCCGTACCGGCCTTATCACTTCTATAGACGTCGGTCTGTTCCGGCGCGATTCGCATTTCACGAATCGTCAAAACCTCGCGGCTGCCTGGTCCAGCCGCAAATACTGAAGCGGGTCCGAAACGGCGTGCCCACACAATCGAAGGCCCACTCGTCAGGACTGGCCAATGACGCCGCTCCCATAAGGGAACCCGGAATTTCTGAAAGAGTGTCTTGATCTTTTTCGTGCCGCTGGTTCCCTGCGGCTGGTATTGATCCCCTGGCCTCCAGTTGCGCAGCTCCAGCGGACCCGCCACCAGGCGCCAGTTTATGCGCGCCATTAATCCATTATATATGAGCGCATCTGGTCCATCCGAACTCTCGGGCTTTTCAACGAGTTCCAGACATATTTCCACACTCTCACCGGGGACCGGAATCACCCCGGGGACGGGAGCCGGCAGCCGGTAATCGCGCGCCCCGAGCTCGTGACCGGCGGGCCGGCCAAAACGCAGCCACTCAAAGGACCGCATGATGTCCAGCCCGGCTGCCTGCAACCGCCCGTGGCCATGCGAATTCCGAGCCAGCGCCAGAACCTCGGCAACATGAACGAACTCGATCCCTCGCAGATTCCCCTTCACCAGTTCCATGGCCCGCCGTACCAAGCGCCGTGTAACGGCCTCCGGAATGCCGGACAAGCTTTTTGTATTCAGCAGGATGTATTTTCCCTCCGAGGTCAGGAACCTTTGGGCGAGCCGGTCCATCTCGGCGGCCCAGTAACACTCCTCCGCCAGAGCCCAGTCGGCGGTCTGCGCCAAGGTCCGCAAAAACGCCGGGTTCCACTCGCGCTCGAGGATCGGCAACAGTTCGTGCCGAATCCGGTTGCGCGCGAACTCCAGGCTGCGGTTGGTCGAATCGTCCCGCCACGGGAGACTCTGTTGTTTCACGAACGCCATGACTTGGGAACGGTCGATCTCCAATAGCGGCCTTACGATCCCCTCAGCCGTCACTGGCCGGATGCCGGCCAGCCCCGCTGTGCCGGCGCCACGCAGGAAGCGGAACAAAACCGTTTCCGCCTGGTCGGAGCGCGTGTGACCGGTCGCAACGCGCGCCACTGCGCCTCTAGCGATCTTCTCGTTGAAAAAGGCCATCCGGATTTCGCGGGCAGCCTGTTCCAAGTTATCCGGCGTCGTAGCAAGGTTCGCTTCGTGGATGGTGAAGGGCAGGCCGAATTGAGCGGCCTGGTCACGGACGAATTGGGCATCCTCGTCGGACTCAGCGCCGCGCAGCCGGTGGTTGACGTGAAGGACATGCAGCCGCAGATCCCACCGCGGTGCGAGTTCGCGCAAGGCGTGGAGTAGGCAGACTGAATCGGCGCCGCCCGATACCGCCACGCCCACTTTCTGACCGGCTTCGAACATGCGATAGCGCGCAATGGTCTGTGCGATCCGTTCCAGCACCCGAGTCCCCGCTCTTCAATTGTACGCACTGGGTTATCGTAGGAGTTCTTGATGCCAACGGACATTCTCAAACGCGCTTCGCAAATTAAGCTCCTGCTGATGGACGTGGATGGCGTCCTCACCGACGGCAAGCTCTACAACGTGCCCGACCGTGACGGCAAGATGGTCGAGACCAAGGGGTTCGACTCGCAGGACGGTATCGCGTTGCAGTGGCTGAACTGGAAAGACGTTAAGACCGGTGTGGTCAGCGGCCGGGTCTCACCGGCCACCGAAGAGCGCGCCCGCCAGGTCAAGATGACGTATGTGTACCAGGGACACATCGAGAAAGTCCCGATCCTCGAACAGATTCTGGCCGACGCCAAGATCAGCGCGAGCGAGGTAGCGTATATGGGCGACGACCTGACTGACGTGGTGATCCTGCGGCGGGTCGGCCTCGCCATCGCCACCGCCAACGCCCGCGAGGAGGTGAAGCGCGCCGCGCACTACGTAACGCAGGCAGCCGGCGGCCGCGGCGCGGTGCGGGAAGTGGCGGAGTTGCTGCTGAAGGCCCAGAACCGCTGGGAAGAGATTCTGAAGCACTACCAGGCAGAGTAGCGATAGGCGACCTAGCTGGCCTGGCTGCGCCACCAGCGCGGTAGATCGGCGACTGAATCGAGCACTGCGTCCGGCCTGACCTTGCCGTCCAGGTCGGATGGGCGGAATTTTCCCGTCCGCACCAGCCCGCCCTTCATCCCCGCGGCCTGCGCTCCGGCGATGTCGGCGTGGAGATCGTCGCCTATCATGACCACCGCACCGGCCGGCACGCCGAGTCGCTCGAAAGCGGCGCGAAAAAAGGCCGGCGCGGGCTTGCCCATGACCAGGGCCGAGCGTCCGCTCGCGTTCTCAAGGGCCGCCACAAAGGGCGCCACGTCGAGCGCCAGGCCCTCTGGGGTCTGCCAGTAGCGGGTCATCCCCAAAGCGATCAGCCGTGCTTCGGGATCGCTGTGGAGCAGGCGAAAAGCACGATTGAGCGTGTGATAATCCCACCGATCCCCCAGGTCGCCGATCACGACGTACGCCGCCCCGGATTCCGCGTCTTCGGCCAGACAGGCGAAGCCCGCAAATTCCTCGCGCGCGGCTGGCCGCACAAAGAGCGCTACGCCTCCGGGCGGTTGGGAGCGCAGCCAGGCGGCTGCAACCACACCGGGATTGAGGATCTGGTTCTCGTCGGCGGTGACTCCGAATCGCCTGAGTTTGTCGACCAGAGCCGCTCGGCCGCGCGAGCTGGTGTTGGTCACGAAAAGATGAGGAATTCCCTGCTCTCGGATCCAGTTCACGGCGTCGGCGGCGCCCGCAATGGGCGCCTCGGAGTTGTAGAGCACTCCATCCATGTCGAACAGAATCGCCTGCAAACCATCGCCGCTCATGGGTTCCCCATTGTAGGCGCGCTGCCACACGGTTTGTCACCCCTAAACCTGCGCCCCAGGATCCGGCCGATACAGGCCGACGTGGCCCCTACGAGACACACCCGGCGTTTGGGATTTCGTTTGCCGGCCCTGGTGGCGCCGGGCGGCGCCTGCCTGGTCTGGCGGCAAGATCGAGGCACCCATTCGTGTCTGTCGAGCGAACTGCCACAGCGCCGTCACAAAGGCGCAAAATGCCCGCGGCAGCCTCTGGGGATCGAGGAACCGCTTACGGAGCTGTGCACCAACCAGCGCCGGTCGGTCAACTGCGTTCCTGGCCCGAGGGCTGCGAAACCGCTAACCTTGAGACAGGAGGGCCTGTATTTGCTCAACCGCAGCGTGACCGGTTGGATCGAGGAAGAGCTGGCACTCGGCAATGGCGAAGGAGTCGCCCCGTGAGAAGCCTCCCACACCTCCTGAGTTCTTGTGGAGACCAGGACTGTAGCTCTTTGAACCCCGTCGGAACACAATCCCCGGTTTGTCTCTGTCGCTGCGGTTGGTCCGCGGTTTGCCGGTTCCGTTCGGCTGCTTTATACTAGTAAATTGAAAGAGAATGCCGAAGCGTACGTTCCAACCCAATAACCGTCGCCGCGCCAAAACGCACGGTTTCCGTACTCGCATGAAAACACAGGACGGCCGTGCAGTACTGTCCC
>JAGWQP010000337.1 GCA_028876805.1 Acidobacteriota bacterium
ACCGCCACCTGCACGGCACGCCACAGCGACCTCACCGAACAATCCACCGAACGGGTGCAAATGGGAACCTGCCCGGCGTGGCTCTCGCAGAAGTTGCTTTCGAACAGACGGCCGCCCAGCGTGTCGATCACTTCGCCGATGACGATCGCCTCCGCCGGGCGCGCGAGAGTGTAGCCGCCTTCTTTGCCGCGCGCCGCCCTCACAAAACCGCCCTTGCGCAGCACGCGCAAGATCTTGGCGGCGTATGCCGGCGAGACTCCTTCGGCCTGGCTGATCTCGGGGATGGTGAGACTTCCGCCCAGCCGGGTATAACCCAGTCGCACCAAGCAGCGCAGGCCGTATTCTTCATTGGCGGAGAGCTTCATCTGCGCAACCTCTCGATCGGAATGACGTCTTCAATTCCCAGCGCCAGCTTGGCGGCTTCCGACATCCGGTCTTTGGACCACGGGGGGTCGAACGTCAACTCCAGCTTCACGTCCGTCACACCTGGCACGGCGCGCACCGCCCGTTCAACCTCGCCCGGCAGGCTTCCCGCCACAGGGCAGCTGGGAGCCGTCAGCGTCATGCGGATTGCCGCGCGCCCCTCGTCGTCTACAGATGCATCATAGATCAGCCCCAGCTCATAAATATTGACGGGCATTTCCGGGTCGTAGACGGTCCTCAATGCAGCCACGACTTGGTCTTTCACGCTCATTCGGTGGTCGCCACCTCGCCCGTGCCGTTCAAGGCCGATTTCAGCGTGTGCCAAGCCAGGGTGGCACACTTGACGCGCGCGGGGTAGTCGCGCACCCCGCAAAACACCACCAGTTTTCCTAGGTCCTTGCTGGCCGGGGTGTCGGTGGTGAGCAGCGTGTGGAATTTGTCGATCAGCCGCAAAGCCTCTTCCCGTGTTTTGCCTTTCAGGCTCTCGGTCATCAGCGAAGCCGAGGCCGTGGAAATCGCACAGCCGGCGCCTTCGAAGCTGGCCTCCTTCACGACGTCATTTTCCACCTTCAGGTACAGCTTGAGCCGGTCACCGCACAAGGGGTTGTAGCCGTCGGCCCGCCGGTTCGCGTCGGCCATCTCGTGGTGGTTCCGCGGGCGCTTGCTGTGATCGAGAATCGT
The DNA here is from genome assembly GCA_028876805.1 of Acidobacteriota bacterium. Lineage (GTDB taxonomy): Bacteria > Acidobacteriota > Terriglobia > Bryobacterales > Bryobacteraceae > PSRJ01. The sequence continues at coordinate 1,105 of JAGWQP010000337.1, forward strand.
TTCCTGATACAGATCATCGACCATCAGCCGAAAACCTCCTTCACCTTACGAAGTCCGTCCGCCAGCGCGTCCAGCTCACTGGTGGTGTTGTAGAAGGCGAGCGAAGCCCGCGTGGTAGCCGGAATGCCGAACCAGTCCATCACCGGCTGCGCGCAATGGTGGCCGGTGCGCACCGCGATCCCCATTCGGTCGAGCACGGTGCCGATATCGTGGGGATGGATGCCATCGATGACGAACGAAAGCACCGCCGCTTTCTCGCGCGCCGTCCCGATCATCCGCAGCCCCGGAATCCGGGACAGCAACTGGGTGCCGTAGACGAGCAGCTCGTGCTCGTAGGCGGCGATCCGGTCGAGGCCGAGGTTGGTCACGTAATCGAGCGCGGCGCCCATCCCGATACCGCCCGCGATATTGGGCGTACCGGCTTCGAACTTGTAGGGCACTTCGTTGTACGTGGTCTTCTCGAAGGTAACCGTGCGGATCATATCGCCGCCGCCCTGGTACGGGGGCATGGCGTCGAGCAGCTTGGCTTTTCCGTATAGCACGCCGATTCCGGTTGGTCCGAAGACCTTGTGCCCGGAAAACGTGTAGAAATCGGCGTCCAGTAGCCCGACGTCAATCTTCATATGAGGGGCGGCCTGTGCGCCGTCGATCAATGCAAGCGCCCCCACCCGATGAGCCATATCGATGACGGTGCGCACCGGGTTAATGGTGCCGAGTGCATTGGAGACGTGGCCGACCGCCACCAGGCGCGTGCGGGGACCGAGTAGCTTTTCGTACTCCTCCAAAATCAGCTCGCCGCGATCGTTCATCGGGATGACCCGCAGCGTGGCATCCTTTTCCTCGCACAACATCTGCCAGGGCACGATGTTGGAATGATGCTCCATCGCCGAGATGATGATCTCGTCGCCCTTGCTGACGTTCTGGCGGCCCCAGCTGGAAGCCACTAGGTTGATCCCTTCCGTGGTCCCCCGCACAAAGATGACTTCACTCCTGCTCCGGGCGTTCAGGAATCGCTTCGCCTTGCCGCGTGTTTCTTCGTAAGCCGCTGTGGAGCGCTGGCTGAGCTCATGGACGCCACGATGAATATTCGCACAGTCCACTTCATGAAACTTGCGAATCGCGTCAATCACCACGAACGGTTTCTGTGCCGTTGCCGCGCTGTCTAAATAGACTAGGGGCTTGGCATGGATAGTCTGCTTCAGCACCGGGAAATCTTCCCGGACCTTCTCGACGTCAAAACCCGTTTCCAGTATGCTACGCGGCGTGCTCATGAAATTTCTCGAAGAGGACCTTTTCCAGCTGGTCCTTGATTGACTGCACCTTCACGCGGTCGAGGATATCCTGGGCAAAGGCGTAAGTCAGCAGGCTGCGCGCTTGGGCGCGCTCGATGCCGCGCGATTGGAGGTAGAACAACGCCTCCTCGTCCAGTTGTCCGATGGTTGCACCGTGCGTGCAACGCACATCGTCAGCGAAGATCTGCAATTCGGGTTTGGTATCGATCACCGCTTCATCAGACAGCACCAGATTCTTGTTGGTCTGTTTGGAATCGGTCTTTTGCGCGTCCTTGCGGACAATGATGCGGCCATTAAACACGGCGGTGGCCTTCCCGTCCAGGATGCCCTTATACAACTCGTGGCTGGTGCCGTGCGGCTTGGCATGATCGATTTCGGTGTGATTGTCGATGTGCTGGGTGCCGTTCACGATATAGAGCCCGTTCAGCGTCGCCTCGGTACCCTCTGACAGCGTCACATTGGCGTCATTGCGCGTGAGCCGCCCTCCCAACGCAATCGAGTGCGAGCTGAAATTGGCGCTGCGGCCGAGGCTGGCGTGCATCGTGGCGACGTGGAATGCGTCCGACGATTCCTGCTGCACCTTGTAGTGATCGACCACCGCGCCTTCCCCCACCACGATTTCGGTGACCGCGTTGGTAAAGTAAGCGCCCGGCGTACCAATGTAACTCTCCACGATTGTGCACTGCGCGCTGGCCCCGATTGTGATCAACGACCTCGGCTGTGCGTGGGCCAGGCTGTCGGCCTGCCCGCCCGTCATTATGTGAACCAGCTGTATCGGCAGCTCTACTAGAGCACCTCGAGCCACGCGCACAAATGCACCGGTCGTTAAAAGCGCCGTGTTGAGCGCCACGAATGCGTTTCGCTGAAAACTCGCGTATCTCGCCAGGTATGGCTGAGCGTCGTCATTGAGAACCCCGGCTTCGACGCCTCCGGGCAGGCTGGAAGCCTGCCCTACGAAAACTCCGTCCATGAACACCAACTGGACGCCTGCGTACTCTCCCAAGCTGTATCCCCAGGGCCCGGACGCGGGTACAAACCTCGCCCGCGCAATCGGGGCCACATTCGTAAACCGCCACTCTTCATCCTTGGTGGACGGGAACCCGAGTTCCGCAAAGCGTTGAAACGCCGCCTCACGCAACGACTGTAGCCAGGCCGCGGCAGGCTGCTGTGTGTTGAAGCTGGCCAGCCAGGCGCCAGTCTGTTCCGATACCGCCGTCATGGCTTGCCGACCGCCTCCTCTTCGTCCGCGATCCCGAGCCCGGCGTAGCCCCTCTGTTCGAGCTCGAAGGCCAGTTCTTTGCCACCCGATTTCACGATCCGGCCGTCGGACAAGACATGCACGAAGTCCGGCACGATATAGTTCA
>JAGWQP010000338.1 GCA_028876805.1 Acidobacteriota bacterium
ACAACGAGTAGCCCGCGCACATCGACGATATCGGCACCAACAGCGGGGAGGTCGCGCCCGATTTCGGTTATTTTTCCGTCGCTGAAGGCGATGTCGGCCCGTCTCGCTGCATCGCTCTCGCCGCCGTTCTCGAACGCGGGTGTCGTGTGCGTATGGCGGATCTGGTCCTCAGAGGCGACCGCGTCATCGACCCGGCGAGCGGGCGCAACGAACGCGACATCGATTTTCGAAGCCGCGCGAAGGAGCTACCGCCGGCGTGCAGACCGTCGGCCCGCAATACGGCGACCGCAGCGATAGGGATGGATCACGTTGAGCCGCGCACCTTCCTGCGCAGTGTCTGGCGGTCATGCCAAGGGGCCGCTGGCGCGCCGTCGGTGCCGAACGTCCAGATCGGGATGCCGCGTCACCGGGGACCGAGGGTTCGAATCCAGTTATGGAGGTTTCACCGCGCATGCTCCACATCGATCGGATTGACTTGCTGATGGCGGCTCGCCACGGTCCAGCCCATCCGCGCCTTGGCAAAGAGTATAGGCGCTCCTGCCTGTTTCTGTTCACCAACGTGGGTCACCCCATCGAGCTATACTCTCCGCAGGCCAGTAGTCGGCGGTACGGTAGAATTCGGGGACGGAAGGAGTGTTGGGGGGCAGGACCATCCACGGCTGTTTGTATTGGGTAAAAATATGGAGCTGAGGAGGAAGCGCGTCCGAATCATCCAACGTGCACGCGCGGACGAAGCGGATTTTGTCGCCGGCGATAGTATAGGAGCTCCAGAGGGCGATCTTGCAAGTAGGGCAGCGGGCAACGGTTTGCCCCATGCCGCTTGGGCTCGGGATGGAGATCATTTCAGGCTGGCCGGCGAGGAGCTTTATGCGGTCGGTTTCGATCATCGAGTTCACCACGCAGGCGGAGCCGGTTTGGCGTTGGCACCAACGGCAATGACAGCAGTGGGTGAATAGCGGCAGGCTGCCGAGCCGGTAGCGAAGCGCCCCACAGGTGCAGCGTCCTTCCATGTTTCACTCTCCTTTTTGTTTGTTCGGTGGATCAGCTTAATCGGAATCCAGATGGACGAACTAGTTTTGCGTTTCGAGATGCCGGCGCATCGCCGCTCGGATGTTTCCATGTAGCGGCCCCGCCCCACCAATCCCGCCTGGCAGACGGTGACGATCAACGATAGCGAGTTAACCCACTTCAGCCAGCGGGTGATGACATTCACGCGGCGGCGCTAGGACTTCGAACCGGTGGCGCCTTCGCCCTTGCCACAGCGCTGGCCATCGCGCGTGACCACGACGGAGCCGCAGAGCTCTGGCTCGACAACTAGGCCGACATCTTTGCCTGTTTCGGTTCTAGCCGCATGCTTTATTCGCTGTGTCGAAGGGAGGCGGACGGGAATGAAGCACGGAGGCACGTACGAACACGTCCCTTACGCTCTCGGTCGGCAAGGCCGTGTCATTTTAGACCGTACAGGCTCATCTGGCTGGCGAATTCACGTTCTGACACGCGGATGACGCTCTGAAATTGTGGCGGAACCGATGGTTCGTAAACCGTGCCCCAGCCTGGCTCGATGGAGTGGTTCGAGGTGCAGAAGAAGAAGGGCTGAACCATCAGGTGGTATCGTTTAAGAGCCCCGCCGATATCCCGCAATGC
>JAGWQP010000339.1 GCA_028876805.1 Acidobacteriota bacterium
GATCGTCGCCGGTAGCAGCGAAGGGCGCCTGTATCGCGTTGGCGGTACAGGCGTATCTGCCGGCCACCGTCGGCGAGGGGCAACGGGCAATCTCTGCGTTCTCGGCTTCCTCGGTGGCCGCACCAGGCGCCGACTCCACCTCGGCCGCCCAGTGAGCGAGGTCGTGCGGCGCTCCAGCGCTTGCTCGTTCCCCAAGGCTGGTCGCAACGAGGGAGCCGAGAACGCAGAGATTTTGAGCAGGCAAGCCGATGCAGTCCATCTCGAATACCCGAAGATGCGCGATTTTGGGAGGCGGAGTCGCAGCTCTGAGCGCGGCCCACGAACTTGCCGAGCGCCTTTAGGGTTCGCGTCTAGGAACGCAAACCCGGTTTGGGCGGCAAAAAGCTCGCAGCATTCCCCTGGCTCAGCCGGGCTTGGGCGGCCGCGCCGACCCTTCGGCGGCGCCACGGTTTGCGCTTTTTGCCGGGATTTTACCAACGCGTTACCGACACGATGTCGGCGGACGCCTTCCGGCGCCGACGGGAATGTGTTCGACAACCTCATCCATCGCCAGCCGCATTCTTGGGTCATCCGCAAGCGGATCGGAAAACGAACCGGTGACGTTGATCGGCCCATGGCGCGAGGAGAAAGCGGCTGCCGAAGCGGGTTATCTTCTCGCGCCGACCAGACGGCGCACCAGCGAGCCGAAGACGCCACTTCCCACAATCAAGAGAAAGGTCAGGCAGTCAAACGGCTACAGGCACTCGGCGATTTCTTTCTCATCGATCGTCCCGGACTTGATCAGCTTCCAGGACGGCTCAGTGACATCGACGGTGGTGGCACCCGCACCGGAGCAGACGCCGCCGTCGATCACCAAGTCCACGCGTCCATCCATGACGCCGAAGACTTCGATGCCGCTGCGGCAAGTGGGGTGGCCAGAAATGTTGGCGCTGGTCGCGATGAGGGGCTGGTTCAACAGCGCGATCAAATCGTTGGCGATTCTAGAGCGGGGCTGGCGCAGCGCAAGCCGGCCTGTGTTGCCGGTCACTTTGAGCGGCACCTTGGCCGAAGCGGGGACGATGATGGTGAGCGGACCCGGCCAGAAGCGGCGGGCAAGAATGAAGAACCGGTTGCTGAGCTCGCTCGCCAGATCTTCGGCCATGACGATGTCGTTGACTAATAGCGGCAGCGAGCGGTGCGCCTCGCGGCCTTTGGCGCGGAACACGCGGACCACCGCTCCCAGGTTGAAGGGGTCGGCGACCAGCGTATAGAGGGCGTCGGTGGGGAGCGCAACGACGCGGCCGCGGCGTACCGCTGCCGCAGCCCGCTCAAGCACTTCCGGGGGCGGACTGTTGGGATTGACTTCCACCAGGTCGGTTGCCATGAGATTTCTCGATTCTCACTGAGAGCCGATGGCTTCGGCAACGTCCACGGCCAATTGGTAGCGGCCGAAAGGCGCGCTCAGCTGGACGCCCTCGACCAGTGGGCGGACACGCCTGACCATTTCGCGGGCGATGGCCACGCCTTCTTCGCGGGCTTTGTCGCCGCTATCGGCGATGCGCATGCGGTCCAGGAATGGTTCGGGCACCGGCACGCGCAGTTCATTGATCATGAACTCGGCGTTGCGGAAGCTGGTGAGCGGCCAGATACCGCAGATTACCGGGATTTTGAGGGTTTCGATGCGACGGAGAAAATTCTCCAGCAGGCCGAGATCAAAGACCGGCTGCGTCACGACATACTCGGCGCCGGCCTCGACCTTCCACCGTAACCGGCGCAGTTCCTCTTCCGGGTTCACCGCGCCGGGATTGGCGCCGACGCCGATCAAAAAGCGGGTCTGTGACCCAATCGGGTTGCCGCCGATATCGAGGCCGTGGTTCAGGTTATTAACGATGTTCACGAGGCCGATCGAATCGACGTCGAAGACCGCCGTGGCGTCAGGGTAGGTCCCCATGCGCGGCGGATCGCCGGTGATGCAGATGAGATTGTGAATTCCCACAGCGAACGCTCCAAGCAGCTCGGACTGGATGCCGAGGATGTTGCGGTCGCGGCAGCAGAAGTGATTGACCGCCTCGATGCCGGCCTGCTGCTGGATGAGCTGGCAGGTGACCTGAGAGCTCATGCGGGTGCTGGCGCGGGGACCGTCGGGCACGTTGATGCAGTCGATGCCAGCTTGGAGGCAGAGGCGCGCGCCGGCGATCTCGCGCGAGGCATCGACGCCGCGCGGAGGCAGAATCTCAACCAACGCGACGAATTGCCGGGCGGCTAGCTTGGCGCCGAGCTTGGATTTTTCCGCCATTGGCACGGCGGGCATGGCCTGGGCGTTGGCTGCGGGCTCCTCCACGCTGATGGTCAGGGCTTTCTGTTGCGGCTGCAGCGAGCGGGTTTCTGAAGCGATGAGCTTGATGTGTTCCGGCGTGGTGCCGCAGCAGCCGCCCACGATCCTCACGCCAGCCCACAGCATGCGGCGCGCGTACTGGGCCATGTACTCGGGCGACGACAGATAGATGTTCCGGCCTTCGACCGACGTGGGAAGCCCGGCATTCGGCATGGCGGACAGCGGCTTGGAGGAATAATGGACCATCTGCTCGACGGTCTCGAGCATGGCACGAGGACCAACCGAACAGTTGAGGCCTAAAACGTCCACCGGCCAAGCGTCCATCTGGCGGGTGAAGGCCTCGACGGAGGCGCCGCCGTGGAGCCGGCCATCATCATCAATGGTGACTTGCGCGATGAGGACTGGATCGGGGCCGCCGGCTTCCCGGGCTGCGTAGACGGCCTCACGGAGTTCGTTTAGATCGCCAAAGGTTTCGAAGATGACCAGATCGATGCCGGCGCCAAAGAGGGCCTCAAGTTGTTCGCGGAAAAATGTGCGAGCTTCGGCGAAGGAAGTCGGGCCCAGCGGCTCGATGCGCAGCCCGAGCGGACCGACGGCGGCGGCCACGAAAGCGCCGCCCTGTGTGCCTTCGCGAGCGAGGCGCACCCCTGCTTCGTTGATGGCTTTCAATTTTTCGGCTAGGCCGAAACCGGCCAGGCGCGCGCGGTTGGCGCCGAAGGTGTTGGTCTCGATCAGGTGGGCTCCGGCTTTGACGTACTCCTGATGGATCTGACGGACCATGTCGGGCGCCGACAGGTTCAATTCGTCAAAACAGCGGTTGATGAATGCTCCGCGCGCGTAGAGCATCGTGCCCAGCGCACCGTCGGCCACCAAGACCCGGCGCGACAACTGGTCGCGGAATTCCAGAGCACGGCTTTTCAAAGCAGTCTGCATGGAGGCTCACCCGGTCCGACAGACCGATGATACTTGTGATTCTAGCGCAGCGCTCGAGGTCGAGCGATTCCGGCGCGCGGAGCAGCCTACGGCTGAACCGGGATGTCCACCTGATCGTGGTAAGCGTTGGACGTTATGATCGCGAGCGGCAGCGCCGCCGCGGGACGTGGAAGCGAACGATCTACTCGGCGATGGGGATCGACTGGACGACGGTCCGTCACGACGATCCGCTCGACCGCGGCTTCGAGTACGTGCCGACGACGGGGCCGATTCAGTTCGCACCGTTGAATGAACTGTTCATGTAAGCGCCCGGGCCAGTGGCGGTGACATCGGTTGCTGTGAGACCGGCTATCAGGCCAAGACGGCCGTCTTTGCGGGGCTGGCAGTGTGGCTCCCGCCGCTTCTGTTAAAGCGCGAAAGGCTTCTGGTGCTAGTTGAATGGGACCGACCGAGCGATCCCCGCTGGAGCCCGTCAACCGCCTGGGCACGCTCTAGAGCTCGGACCAGCCCCGCTCGGTAGCCGTTGTGTCCGGGCGAGAGGAATATCGGCGAAATTGTGACGGACGTCGGCGCGACAACATATGTTACGATGCCCCGCCTTCTTTTCCCGACCAGGTGCACGTCGCCGACTTTTCCAAGGTGCGTCTCCGCCCTTTCCATTGGCCGATTTCCACGCTTCCCCCTTGCCAATGCCGGCGGGACCGTTTCGCCCCGTAACAACGGTCGAGAAGGACGTGAGATGAGACATCGGGCCCCGGGACTTCATCTGCGGAAGTCACGAGTCCCTCCCTAGGCTTTTGTGGATCGGGTCGACCGCGTCGTTGCTGACGGCGTCAAGGGGTCTCATCAACAAAGACTGCTCACGAGCTTCGAGGCGCATGCACGCGATTTGGAGGCCCGGAGTCGGGCCTACGGCCGCGCCCTGGGAAAAACCAACCGGTGAACCAGCTTGCTTATGGAAGCGCAAGGACAGCGGGGGCAGCGGGCAGGCTGGCCGCTTGCGCCTGTCCTGCGAGAGACGCCCACGGGCCGGGACCCTCCGGAGACGAGGCGGTTTCGCCCATCCGGCGAACTGCACGCAGCAGGTCCAGCGCTTCGGGTAGCGCAAACTGCTCGCCCAAGAAGGCGGAAATAAAGCGGCCGCCTCGAATTTCGCCGCGGGATTCCAGCCGCCGCAATACCCCTAGCAGATCACGCCACACCGGCGCCAGCGGCTCGCGGTATGCGGCGTCCCGGAAAATCACACCCCAGCGGAGCAGAAGTTGATGCGCGAAGGCTTCCGTGTGGTTCTCATGGGGAACTTCGGTGTGGCGCAGTAGCGTCCAGCGGCCGGGAGCGTGGCGCGGCCGCGCCGCGCGACCACGACCTTCCCCGCGGCGGCGTTTAGGATCGAGCAAGGCGCGCAGGTTCTCGAAACCATCGGCGGTGACCAAGCCGGCGGCCACCAATTCCCAGAGCGCTTCTTCGATTTCACTGGCGAGCCGGCCGGTGGCCCGGGTCAGGTCGGCAAAGAAGGACGCGCCGCGAGTCTCCAGCACGGCCAGCGTCTCCCGCGCCGGGTGTGAGAGCGACTCTTTGGGCTGTGGTTGTGGTGTGGCCAACAGCCAGGAAGCGTCGTCGCGCAGGAAGATAGCAAGTGGCGCTACGCGAGTGGGCCGAACCCGCCGGGCGTCGTCACTATCGCGCTCAAAGGCGGGGTGAGGAGAGAGGCGTCCCCAGCTCACCTCACCGGCCAGGCAGAGATGGTCGAGATATTCGGGCTTGTATTGGGCGATGCGACGCGGCAGGACCTCCGATTCCCAGGCGGCCGCCGCGAACTCGCTGCCCTGCAACTGCCGGATGATCTCTAGCGTGCCGTCGAGCCCGTGCAGCTGCTGCCCCGGCGCCAGATGCTGCCAGCGGTTCAGGAACGCAAAGAATTCGGCGGTGGTGACCGGCTCGATTTCGCGGCGAAGCCGGCCGACCGTCAGCCGGTGGATGCGGGCCAACAAACGTCGATGGCACCATTCGAGCTCCGCGCCCCCCGTAAATTGCCCACGTAGGATCTGTCCTTCCGCTTCGAGTTGCGCGAGCGCCTGGTCTACCAATTCGCGCGGTATCGCCAGATCAGCGGACAACTGGGAGGCGCGGCGCGGGCCGGAACATTCAAACCAGCCGCGCAGGATTTCGGCCACGCAAGCTTCGACGTTCTGGGGAATCGGACGGGTCGAGGGGGGAGCGGCGATCGGCGGACGCATCGCCGCAGTGGGATGGACTCGGAGCACCAAATTCAGCCGCTCGGCGGGGACCCAGAAATCGCGATCGTCAATGGTCAGAGTCGTCGCCCGGCGGGATTCCACCAGCGCTAAAAAGAACTCCCCGCTTTCGGGGGCACAAGCCAGGAGGCTGAGGCCACATAAGGCTTCGTGCAGCTCGTCGGCGTCGCGGATCGGCGGCCAAGCTTCGGCGGCGACTTGGGCGATGGCCTGCGGGTCCAAGGCTCCGGCACCCTCGGCATGGTCCGCACGGAGCGTGCTGCGCATTTGCACGGCGCGGGCACGCCGCTCTTCGAGCGGGGCATCGTCCAGGAAGGCGTAGGGATTGGCGTTCAGGATCTCATGCGAGAACGGGGACGGCTCGGCGGTATCGATGGCGCAGGTCTGGATGCGGCCGTCGCCGAGGGCGATGAGCAGGCTCCGGAGACCGTCCAGATCCATCGCTTCATTCAGGCAGTTGTCGATCGTCTCTTTGACCAAAGGATGGTTGGGGATGCGGAGCTCGCCCTGGAGGTTTTCGGCGCACGCGGCCTGATCGGGGAAAACGGCCGCCATCAGGTCGTCGGCGCGCATGCGCTGTATGGGCGGCGGCACCTTCCGTCCTCCAGAGAAACGGGGGATGGCCAGCGCCCGGCTGGCATTCCACCGCCAGCGCGCGGTAAACATGGGGGCGGCCAGCAGGGCCTGGACCAGCACGTTTTCCACGGTATCCGGGTACAGAAACTCGAAGACGATCTCGAGCGGAAACGAGTGCTGCTCGCCAAGTGAAATGCAGATCCCGTTATCGGTGGCCGCGGCCTGCAACTCGAAGTTGAAGGAGCGGCAGAAGCGCTTGCGCAACGCCAAACCCCACGCTCGGTTGATGCGGGCGCCAAACGGCGCGTGCAGCACCAACTGCATGCCACCGCCTTCATCGAAGAAGCGCTCGGCGATGATCCGCTCGGCCGAGGGGACCCCACCTAGGGCGGCCCGGCCGGCCAGCACGTACTCGATGGCCTGAGCGGCGCCGCGGCGATCTAGCCCGCATTCCTGCTCGAGCCATTCCGCGCTTGGGCGGTGGGCGATCTCTTCTCGGAGGTTGGCCATGGCGCGCGACAACTCGAGTGTGCGTCCGGGCGCTTCGCCCGTCCAGAATGGAATCGAGGGTGCTGCGCCGTGAGCGTCTTCCACGCGCACGCGTCCGGATTCCACCCTTCGAATCCGCCAGGAGGTCGTGCCGAGCAGAAAGACATCGCCGACCATGCTCTCCACCGCGAAGTCCTCGTCGACGGAGCCGACCGTCGCTCCCTCCGGCTCGGCCACGACCAGATATTGAGCGGTATCCGGGATCGCACCGCCGGAAGTGATGGCCGTCAAGCGCGCTCCACGACGGGCGTGCAGCCGCCGGTTCACGGCGTCCCGGTGAAGGTAAGCTCCGGCGCGGCCACGCCCGGTCGCAATGCCTTCGGAAAGCGTTTCCAAGACCGCGTCGAAGCTTTCCCGTGTCAGCGATCGATACGGCCAGGCCCGGCGTATCAGGGCGAACAGATCGTCCTCGGCGAAGTCCTCGGCCGCGCAGCAGGCGGTCATCTGTTGCGCCAGGATGTCCAAGGCATTGAGCGGAATCTCGAGCCGATCCAGGTCGCCAGCGTGGATGGCCCGCACCAGCGCCGCGCATTCGATCAGCTCATCGCGCGTGGTAGCGAACAAGCGGCCTTTCGGCAACGCGCCCACCCAGTGGCCGGCGCGTCCGACGCGCTGCAGGGCGACGGCGATCGAGCGTGGCGAGCCGATCTGGCACACCAGGTCGACGGTGCCAATATCGATGCCCAGCTCGAGCGAGGCAGTAGCCACCACGGCGCGCAGCTCACCGCTTTTCAGGAGCTTTTCTGCGTTGAGACGCAGGGCGCGGGAAAGACTGCCGTGGTGCGGCAGTACGGCATTGTCGCCCAGCCGTTCGGCGAGATTGTGAGCTACACGCTCGGCCAGCCGGCGGGTATTGACGAACACCAGCGTGGTGCGGTTTGCCTGGATCAATTGCGTCACGCGATCGTAAATTTCGCCCCACATCTCATTGGTGGCGACAGGCCCGAGTTCATCGCCGGGCACTTCCACGGCAAGCTCCATCTGGCGGCGATGTCCGACGTGGATAACCTGCGCGCGGTCGCTCAGGAAGGCGGCGACGTCTTCGAGCGGTTTCACTGTGGCCGAAAGACCGATCCGCTGGGGCTTCGATCCACCGTGCTGTTCCACCAGGTGGTCGAGGCGGGCGAGCGAGAGCGCGAGGTGCGAGCCGCGCTTGTCATCGGCCACCGCGTGGATCTCGTCGACGATGAGAGTGCTCACTTTGGCCAGCATTTCGCGCGGCTTGGCGGCCGTGAGCAGGATGAACAATGATTCCGGCGTCGTAACCAGGATGTGCGGCCGCTCGCGCGTCATCTGCTGCCGCTCCCATTGCGGCGTATCGCCGGTGCGTAGCGCCGTTCGCATCGGTGCGAGGGTCACGCCGCGCTCGACGGCCAGTTGGGCGATCTCCCGGAGAGGGATTTCGAGATTTTTGTGGACGTCGTTGCTGAGCGCCTTCAGAGGTGAGACATAGACCACCTGGGTTTGGTCGGGCAGGGGGCCGAGGCGAGCGCGCCGGACCAGATCGTCGATACAAAGCAGGAACGCGGCCAGGGTCTTGCCCGAGCCGGTAGGAGCCGAGATCAGTACGTCGTGTCCTTCCCGAATGACCGGCCAGCCACGGAGTTGCGGTTCCGTGGCCGCGGCAAAACGGCTGCTGAACCATTCGGCAACGAGGGGGTCAAATCCGGAGAGCACGCTTCCTATTTTAGTGGTTCGCCCCGCGATAGGCGTCGCTTCTGTTGGGAGCTGCGCCATGGTCAGAGTCGAGCGCCTCGCGCACATTGTAGATCCGGTCGGCGGCGCGGTTACGGCTACTTGCCCGGACGACGGCGTCGGCGGGCCTGTTTTGAGGAAAGCTGCGGGCCCGAGGCGCAGCCGAGATCCTCGGGTAGGTGAATTCCAACACCTCTGTATAGTGGGTTACTGCTTTGGCCACTCGCGACCCAGCGCGGTTTTTGCGTTGGTCGCCGGGCATCGTTTTTCTCAACACCTCTGAACCGCCACGCTAAAAGAACCCCAACACCTATAACACTCGGGTCGAGCGTAATCGAGGCCACTTGGGAGTGCCATTTCGCTCGACTGGACCGGGAAAATACTTTTTTATTTCCTTTATTTCAATCGCTTTCGTGTTCCTATGCGAAAATGTATAAAGCTTCACCTTTCGGTGCAGTTTTATGTTGACTGATGTTACAGTGTAAGTCAAAATCCCCGTAACTATGTTGCCTGGTAACAACCGTTCTGTCGGCGAACGGGACTCCCCCGCGGGCCCAAGAGCTTTGCCAAAGCCCCTGTCGACTCGAATAGGCAAGTACGAAGTAGAGGCTGAAATTGGATCCTCCAGCGGCGGCCGTGTCCGGGTTTTTCGGGCTTTAGATCGGGATACGGGGCGGCCGGTGACGCTGAAATTGCTGGCCGACGTAACGGACAAGCGGCGGGGCGATAGGTTTCGCCGGGAGGTCGCGTGTGTCGCTAAGCTCCGCCATCCCAACGTAGTAGCGGTTTATGAACTGGGCGAGCATGTGGGCTTACCTTTTGCCGCCATCGAGCATTTGGGTGACCATGACTTGTCCGCCGCGATTCGCAGCCAACAGCAGCTTACGCTCCTTCAGAAACTGCTGACCGTGAGCCAGGTGGTGGACGGTGTTCGGGCGGTCCATCGTTGTGGCCTCGCGCACCTGGGCCTGAGGCCCTCGGCGATCGCGCTCGATAGTGACGGCTCGGCGACAATCCACGAGTTCGGCGTGGTTCGCCTTAGCGGCGGCGAGCGCGATGATGTCGGCCGCTACGCGGCTCCGGAAGAATTCACTACGGGTTTTGTGGCCGATTCGTTGTGCGATGTCTTCGCGTTCGGCGTGGTTTGTTATGAGTTTCTGACGGGAGGCCACCCTTTCCGGGGAGACGGCGCCAGCGAAACCATGATCAGCATTCTGCACCGCGAACCCTCGCCCCTGCGTGACTTGGTACCGGAATGCCCCGAGGCGTTGGAGCGGTTGGTCCACCGTTCGCTCGAGAAGCGCCGGGAGCTCCGTTACCAGAATTTTGACGATATCCGGGACGAAACGGCGCTGATTGTTCAGGAAGTAAAGCGTTCCCAGGCCAATACGTTGTGGACGGATTCCCGCCGGATGGTCGGCGAACCGGAATCGGACAAGCCCCAGCGCGTGACTCGCGAGCCCCTACAGTTTCCCTCCGACCACGACAACGGCCAACCCATGGGCACCGAGCTTCGCGGTTTGCTCCAAACCCGGACGGCCCGTTCCCGTGTCGAAGGCCTGTGGCGGCGGGCCGATGAGGAGGCCTCGGCACGCCGGTTCAGCCGTGCCGTCGAAATTCTCCGATCGGCGCTACAACTCGACACCGACAGTCCGGAAACCCGGGATCGGGTGGACCGGATGACCGAGCAGCTAGAGCAAGTCGAGCGGGCCGTGCAGCTGGTGGCAGAGGCCCAGTCTCTCGTCGATAATCAGTCGTTCAACGAAGCGCACGACAAAGTTCTCGAAGCGCTCGAACGGGATTCGCAGAGTGAGGAGGCCAACCAGCTCCTAACGGTCATCACCGGGGCGATCGAACGCCGGGAGCGGGAGGCCAAAGTCGAGAAGGAGTTGGAAAAAGCTAAGTCCATGCTCCTCCTAGAATCCTTCGAACCCGCGCTGGCCATTCTGGCCGCACTGCGTGCGGAAAGCCCCGACCCCTGGCTTATCGACCAGTGGATTGCCCACGTGCAGGCCCAGCAGAGGGAGTCGCACCGGCAATCCCGTGTCCAGGACGTGGCGCGCGAGACGGAGTCTCTTCTGGCCCAGCAACGATATTCCGACGCAGCTGCGCTGTTGGACGCCGCAGACAGGGAGTTCCCGGATGCTTGGCTGCTGACGGATTTACGGACTCGGACCAGGGAAGCTCTGGAAAACTCGGAAGCGATCTCGAAGGTCTTGGCGCAGTCTGTCCAACTGCGGCAGGACGAACAGTTCGAGGAGGCCCTTGGGGTTCTGGATGCAGCATTGAGAACCTATCCCGCTGAAACCGCATTGGTCGCGGCCCGGCGCGAGTTGGAAGCTCAGCAGCAGAACTCCAAACAGGCGGCCGCGGTTCGCCAAGCGCTGGATGAAGTCCAGTGGCTACTCGATCAGGACCGTCCCGATCTGGCCGTCCGGTTCCTCCGGGAGCGGTCAGCTGTTGCGGCAAACGACCCACGCCTCGCTTCCCGGCTCGATGATATCGAAAAGTCTCTGCCGGAATGGGAGCAGCGGCGCTTCTTGCACGTAATCCAGGACTATTGCTTGAGCCGCGTTGCGGCCTTGGAGCAACTGGAGCAATGGCCGGTGGCGCTCACGGTGCTCGACGAAGCCCTGGTGGCCTGTCCCGCCTCGGGAGAGATGATGGAGGCGGCCGAACGGCTGCGGCGGCGGCTCCAGGATCAGGAAAAGCGAAAAAAGGTGGCGCGCCGCGTGGAAGCGATCGAGCAGAAGATCGCCGCCAAGGCTTGGACCGATGCGCTCTCGTTGATTGAATCGGCCCACAAGGATTTCCCCGGCGAACCGCAGTTGGAGGCGCTGACGGAAAAAGTTCACCAAGCCAGGCGCCGTGCCGATTTGGACACCACCGTGAGCGAGGTGCGGCTGCACCTCACCGAAGGGGAGACTGACCAAGCCGACCAGGTCCTTCGCAAGGCGATGAAGTCCCGGACGTCAGAACCAACTCTGCTGGCTCTCCAGGACGAATTGTCCGCTTCCAAGAAGTATCGGGACGAGTGGCGAAAGGCCCAGGTCCTGGTCGGCCGGCGCCAATTCGCAGAGGCCGAGCAGATGCTGGTTCGGCTCGTAGCCCCGGACCGGCCTGAGGTTCGGATCCTCCTGGACATGGTGCGGGAAGCGCGCAGCGCCAGTGACGAAAAGGATTTTTACAAGCGCCGCCGCGAGGAAGCTCTCCGCCTGTTGCAGCAAGGGAGCCGAGAACAGGCAGTGGAACTGCTGCATAAGTTGCTCGTGCTCTATCCCCAGGACCCGGTCCTGGAGAAAGACCTCCAGTCGGTTCATTCAGGCGACGTCGACGAGCGGCGTCCCCTCCTCGAGCAGGAGCGACGTTCTGTCGAGCAGGAGCGGCGTCCCCTCGAGCAGGAGCGACGTTCTGTCGAGCAGGAGCGGCGTTCCCTCGAGCAGGAGCGACGTATCCTCGAGCTAGAGAGGCGTTCCCTCGAGCACGAGCGGCGTTCCGTCGAGCCGGAGCGGCGGTCCGTTCCGCACGAGCGGCGTTCCGTTGAACCCGAACGGCGGCCGATAGAACCCGAACGGCGACCGATAGAACCCGAACGGCGACCCGTGGAGCCTGAGCGGCGGGGTGTCGAACAAGAGTGGCTGCCAACCGAGAACTCAGCCATTGATGTGACTTTCGTGGCGGTTCCAGAGCCCAGCGAGGCGCGACCTTTCGGTGAACTCGTGCCGAACCTGGTGTGGCCGGCTCCTGTCGCCCGAAAACTCGTTGTGGTCGTCGGGTTGTCCTTGGCCGTAGTGGCCGGCATCGCGCTCTGGACCGTTTCCTCATGGCGTGCTCCAGCTCCAACGGAAGCGGCTACGCGATCCCCTGCCGCCGCCCACCCTGCCGAATCGCAGGTGGCCAAAGCGGCTCTTCCATCGGCCTTCGATGAAGCTCCCAAACCTTCTCCGTCGAGTCCGAGCCGCTCCGAGCGTTCGCTGGAGCGCCCGCTAGACCCCCTTTCCTCGCCTCGGTTTGCGGACTCGACCCCCTTGCGCCGCGCCTTTGTTCCGCCACCATCCCGCCCACCTGACTCGGGTGGTCCCCCAACCTCGATCCCGGCTCCGCCTGGCCTTGTTCCGACCAGTGGGGGCGCCGGCTTGTCTTCCGGCGTTCAGGCGCTCGTCGAAGCTGTTTCCCCGGGCGCATCCCCGACCGCTCCCCCTCGACCGGTCGAGGTAACCATTGCGCCGCCAGAGCCCGCACGGGTAGGTGGCAAGTCTCAGGAATTACGGTTAATCAGCTCTCCGCGCCCGGTCTATCCCGCCTTTGCCAAAGAACAGCACGTATCCGGCGCAGTGGCTTTGGAGGCCACGGTGGATAAGCAGGGCGCGGTCACGCAGGTCAACGCTCTGCGCGGACACCCGTACCTGGTTCGGGCGGCAAAAGACGCCGTTCTCAAATGGCGCTACCAACCGGCGATGCTTAACGGCCAGCCGATCGAGGCCAAGGTCACGATCACGATTAATTTCGAGACTAAGTAGGCGCCGACAGTTTCATCCCGACCAGCCCAGTTTTTTGAGCCCGCTCGCAGCGAAGGTTTCTCCGGTCACCGTCCCACGTTCGTGCCCGGTTTTGTGGGGGGGGTGTGCTCCCTCCAGAGCATTGCGCGCATCGGCCCTGTTCATCCCGATCCGCAAAGTTATGGCTCCCAATTCGTTCAATAGCTGGTCAGCAGTGGTTCCTACGAACCGGGCGTTCCTACGCGTGGCACCGCCTGCTCGAGTGACGCCAAACGATGACCAGGTTTGGCCGGAGCCGGTTACGGTCCGTCTACGCTCATGTCATTAACGGAAAACGCCGGTGTGGCCTAGCGAATACCGGCCGGGCTGCGGATAAACGCACAGCCCGTGAGGGCCGTGGCCGACCTGAATGCGTGCCAGCAAATGGCCGTTAGTGGTGTCGATGGCGTAAACTTCTGAGTGGTAGCGGCCGGAAAGCCACAACACCTTCCCATCGGCCGAGACGCCGCCCATATCGGGGCTGCCGCCTCCCGGCAGTTGCCACTTGCCGATCAGTGCGCGCTTCGCCAAGTCGATTTGCGAAATGCTGCCTTCTTCGCGGTTGGAGACGTAGAGCACGCGCGAATCTCGGCTCACATACAGGCCGTGCGCGCCCTTCCCCGTGGGCAGGAACCCGATCTGCTGGAACTTGTCGCCGTCGATCAGGTGTACACCGTTGGCGTGCATATCTGCCACGTAGAAGACCTTGCCATCCGGTGACGTCTTGACATCCTGCGGCATCCCGGCCGGGAATATCGCCCGCCGTGCCAAATACTTCTGTTCCGCGACGTCCACTTTGATTACCGCCTCGCCGAATTCGCAGCTCGCGATGAGATAGCGGCCGTCGGCGGAAAAATCCATGTGATCGATGCCCTTGCACGGCACCCACAGCTCATGGGCCAACTTCATGCTCTGTGTGTGGTAAAATTCCAGCCGCTCGCGCTGCTCGGCCACGACGACGGCGTATTGGCCGTCGGGCGTGTAGTACATGTTGTAGGGATCGCGCACGCGAACGCTTCCGAGCGGCTTGCCGGTCTGGGGGTCGATGCGCGTCAGGCTGTTGCCCTTGTCGTTAAGCACCCACAGCGTCTTCAGGTCCCAGGACGGCGTGACGTGCTGCGGCAGCCGGCCTACGCGAAAGTGGTCAATTACTTTGTAGGTGGCCGGGTCGATGACGTCTACCGTATTGCTCTCGGTGTTGGGGACATAGACCCGGGCCGGGAAGCCGCGCACCACGGGGCTCAGCGCGCCCGGCCGGTCAGCGGCGTAGATGTCTTTGGGATCCAGCACAGGCGGCATGCCCGGTAAGGGCCCTTGAGCCGGCGCGGCGATGGCGAACGCGAACAGGAGTGCAAGTCTCATCTCTGCGAAGCCGCGATGGCCTGGTCGAGATCCCAGAGAATATCCTCGATGTCCTCGATGCCCACCGAAATTCGGACCAAGTCCTTGGTCACTCCAGCTTCCAGTTGCTGGTCATCGCTGAGTTGCTGGTGCGTGGTCGAAGCCGGATGAATGATCAGGCTCTTGGCGTCGCCCAGATTGGCCAGATGCGAGAACAGTTGCACGCTGTCGATCAGCTTGCGACCGGCCTCCAACCCACCCTTGATCCCAAACGTGACGATCGATCCGCATCCGTTGGGCAAATACTTCTGCGCCAGCTTGTAATACGGGCTGGATTTCAATCCAGGAAATTTCACCCACGACACCGCGTTGTGTTTCGAAAGCCATTCCGCCGCCGCCAGTGCGTTGCGGCTGTGCTGCTCCATGCGGAACTTCAGGGTTTCGATACCCTGGAGAAACAGGAACGAGTTGAAGGGGCTGAGGCACGGCCCGAAGTCGCGCAAGCCCTCCACGCGCGCCTTGATGATGAACGCCAGGTTCCCAAATGTCTCGGCAAACTTCATTCCGTGATAGCCGGGGCTCGGCTGGGTGATGGCGGGAAACTTGTTGCTCCACGCGAACTTACCACTGTCGACGATGATGCCGCCGATCGAGGTGCCATGGCCACCCAGGAACTTGGTGGCCGAGTGCACCACGATATCGGCGCCGTACTCGATCGGTCGGCACAGGTATGGGGAGGCCATGGTGTTATCGATGACCAGAGGCACCCCGGCTTCGTGCGCGATCGCCGCCACCCGCTCGATGTCCAGCACGTTCATGCGGGGGTTGGCGATCGTCTCGCCGTAAAGCGCTCGCGTCTTGGGCGTAAGTGCCTTACGGAAATTTTCCGGATCGTCTGGCTCCACGAATTTGACATCGATGCCGATGCGACGGAAGCTCACATCGAACTGTGTATAGGTGCCGCCGTAGAGCGTGCTCGCCGCGACTACTTCCTCGCCCTGGCCGACGAGGCTCGAAATCGCCAAAAACTGCGCCGACTGGCCACTCGATGTGGCTAAACCGGCGATACCGCCTTCGAGCGCCGCCACACGCTGCTCGAACACGTCGGTGGTCGGATTCATGATTCGGGTGTAAATGTTCCCGAATTGCTGCAACCCGAATAGCGCAGCCGCGTGCGACGAGTCCTCGAATGTATATGAAGTCGTCTGATAAATCGGCACCGCGCGGGCGCGCGAGGCAGCGTCGGGAGTGTGGCCCGCGTGCAGGGAACGGGTTGCGAAGCCCATCTGGCGGGCTGGGGCGGTCGCGTCAGGCATAAGTAAACAGCATACAGCGGAAGCCGCCTGCCGCGCTGGGATTTTAACTACTGAAACGCACCTGCCTTCCAGAAATCACCGGCCTTCACGATAACCAATCCGGCCGGATCGACATGCCGGCCGAACGCCGCGCTGACTTCTTCCGGCGTCAGAGCCGCGATCCTGGCTTCCAGGGATTCGTCGAATTTCAAGGTGCGGTCAAAACGCTCGCGGTTCGCCAGCAGGCGAGCCAGGGCTTGATCTTGCGAACGGGCCACGACTTGCCCTTCCAGGAAAGATTTTTTGGCCGCGGCCACTTCGTCGGCGGGGAATCCGTCGCGTACCGTGCGCGCCAGCTCATCGAGAAAGCTGGACTCCACCTTGGGTGCGTTCTGTGGTGCGCTGATGATCGAAGCATCGAAAGCGGCGCCGTCGTCTTTAGAGGGCGCGGAGAATCCGGAGCGGACTCCGTAGCTTAACCCCTCCTTGTCGCGGATCCGGCTGAACAGACGCGAGCCGGCGTTGCCACCGAGCATATAATTCGCCAGTACCATCGCCGCGTAGTCGGGGTCTTCGTCGGACATCCGGATCGGCTCAGCGGCCAGGAACGTGGCGTTCTGCTTGTCCGGTGTTTCGATTTTCTGATCGGCGGCCTCGACCTTTCGATACGGGGTAACTACGCGTTCGTAACGGCTCGGGCTCTTCCAGTCGCCGAACAGTTCGGTCGCCAGCTTCTGCGTTTGGGCTGGATCGAACTGGCCGACCACGGCGAGTTCCCCTTCGGAAGCTCCGTAGAACTGCTGATGAAATTGCCGGACCTGTTCCAGCGTGACTCTCTCGAGATCCTCGGCTTCCTCCTGGGGGCTGGACACATAACGCACGTCGCCGCGCGGGTAAGGGTTGAGGTGCTTTTCGAGCGCGACCGAGGCGAGGGCGCCGGGATCGCTGCGGCCACCCTCGACTGCGGCAATCCGTTGCTGGCGTAGCTGCTCAAATTCCTTTTGCGGAAACGACGGCTCGCGCAAGATTTCAGCTGCCAGGCGCAACACAGACGGCAGGTTCGCTTCCACGGTCTGGAGGGTGGCTGTAGCGTTCGTAGGGCCGCCGCTCACGATCAGGCGCGCTTTTAGGCGATCGATCTCATCTTCGATCTGCTGCCGAGTTTTGGTCTTGGTGCCGCGCATCAGCAGGCCGCCTCCCAATTGCGCTACGGCTTGTTTGCCGAGCAGAGTCTTCGCGTCGCCGAATCGTATGGTAATGACCGCCACCACGGTTCCGCCGCGAGTTTTCTTCGGCAGAAGTGCCAGCTTCAGGCCGCTCGGCAGCCGCGAACGCACCACCCGAGATTCAATGTTGGAAGGCGACGGATCGAACGCTTCGCCCTGCGAAATCTCGGCGCCGCCTTTGTAGTCTTTCAACACGGCGGCAAGATCGGTCACCTGCGGAATCTCGGCGCGATCCGGTGCGGCGGTGGGAATGAATTCGGCGACGGTTCGGTTAGACTCCTTCAAATAGGCTTTGGCAACGCGCTCGACATCCTGCTCGGTGACCTTCTGGATGCGGTCGCGCATCACAAACAACAGCCGCCAATCTCCCTGCGAGGCCCACTCGCTCAGGCCGAGCGCCAACGACTGCGTGTTGGTCAGCTGCAGCTCGATCTGCTTGAGCAGCCGGGCTTTCACGCGCTCGACTTCTTGCCGGCCGGGTGGCTCGTTGGCCAGGCCTTCGATGGTGGCGACCATCGTCTTCCGCGCCTCTTCGATCGACTGGTCCTCGCGCAGCCGAGCGCTGGCCATGACGAAGCCCGGGTCGTGCATCTCTTCGGTACCCATGCCGGCGGAAACGGCCTTCTTGTTCTCGACGAGCGCTTTGTATAACCGGCCCGAAGGCGTGTCGCCCAGCACACCCGTCATGACCTCGGCCGCGGCGGTATCTGGATGCGAACCGGCCGGGATGTGATAGAGGATCATGATCGCCTGGTTGTCGCCGACGCGTCGCAGCGCCACGAAGCGTTCTCCGTCCTGTGTCGGTTCGGACGTGTAGGTGGCGTCCAACGTGCGCAGCGGCCGCGGGATGCGGCCGAATGCCTCACCGACCCGAGCGAGCGTGCGGCTTTCGTCGATCTTGCCGGCGATGATCAGGAGTGCATTATCCGGCTGGTAGTACTTCTGGTAAAACATGGCCAGCTTGGCCACGGGAACATGCTCGATATCGGAGCGGTTGCCGATCGTCGATTTGCCGTAATTGTGCCAGGCATAAGCGGCCTCGAGCGTGCGTTGTTCGAGGATGCGATTCGGGCTGTTCTCGCCGCGCTCGAACTCGTTCCGCACCACGGTCATTTCCGCGTCGAGGTTCTTCTGGTCGATCTTCGCGTTGACCATGCGATCCGCTTCCATCTGGATCGCCCACTGAACGTTGTCGTCGGTGGCGTTTACGGTCTCGAAGTAATTGGTGCGATCGAACGAGGTGGTGCCGTTCCAGCTTGCGCCGTGATTGGTGAGCTCCTGCTTGATGTCGCCACGGCTGGTCGTCTCGCGGAACATCAAGTGTTCGAGCAGGTGCGCCATGCCGGTCTCGCCATAGCCCTCGTGCCGCGAGCCGACCAGATAAATCACGTTGACGGTGACTTTCGGCTGCGATGCGTCGGGGAACAGCAGCACATGCAGGCCGTTCGGGTAAGCGTACTCGGTGATGCCCTCGACCGAGGTGACCTTCTGGACACCCGTGAGCAAGGTCTGGGGGCAACACGGACCGGCGAGAAGCAGGAAAACACCGACCATCGAGCGCATAGACACCTCGAAAAAGACCTGCCGCATTATAGAAAAGTTGAAACTCCAAGGTCAAAGGCAACGGGGGGCGTGGTGGCGCGCTGGGGAAGCCATGGCGGCGGCGGGGAGAGGTGCAATGGGGGCGTTGCGGGGCGGCCACGGTTTGCAGCGTCACCGCCGCGCGTATCCGACCTCCAGTGGGTCGAATCCCATCTGCGAAGCCGTTGGATTGTCTGAGGGCAGGTTGGTAACTCCCGTTTCGTCGTCCCACTCTTTGGAACCCGATCGGGCGGCGATGCGACCGATCCGCCCGCTGGCGACATCTCGGTCGCCTGGAAAAATCTATGTCGCGTCGGCGAAAATTGGGACATGGCCGATCGAGTGCGCCATGACTCGAAGCAGAGGGTCAAGGAAGGGGAGAAGCACGACCGCTCGACGACCACCGAAGCGGCTCTCACCGAGGAGCTGTCAGAGGATCTGCGCGACGCCTGGGAACGTCTGCGTGAGACCGCCGTCTCTTTTGGGGATCAGCGGATCTATGCCTCTCACCAATCGATCATGTTCGCGCGCAAATCCTGCTACTTCTTCGTGCGCCCGAAGAAGAGCTTTCTGGAACTTTGCGTGTTCCTGAGCCGTGCGCTGAAAGCCCCTCAGGTGCGCCGGATCGATCGCGCATCGAAGGCCAAGCTGGTTCACCTCTTTCACATCAGGCACCGGGACGAGGTAGAGGCGCCCGTAACCGACTGGCTTCGCGAGGCGTACGAATTATCTGATGTGGCCGCCTCGAAGAGCCTTGATCGACCGAAGCCGAAACCTGGGCCGATGAAGACCAGATCGAAGGCGGAACGAGAAACAACCGCCGCCACGAAATCAGAACGGCGGCGGCGAGATGGAGTGAGCCAGTAAATCACCACCGAAATGGAGGAGTGATCCACTCACGGCACAAAACAACGACCTTGAGGTGCGCTTTTAGGGGGATAGAGTCCCCTTCGGCTGATTGGCCGCCTCAGCGCGCCGAGGTCGTACTGGGGGCCGACCCCATGCCTTTGAACGCGTACCTGTAGTAGCGCTGCCCGTTGTTGACTTCGCCGAGGAAGAGGTTCCCTTTCGAGTCACTCGCGAAGCTGTGAATATGAAAGAACTCCCGCGCGTTATGCCCGGCGTGCCCGCCGATCGACCCGACTGCCTCCAAGGTTTGCCGATTCAGCACACGAACCACCTTGTTGGAGCCGTCCACGATATAGAGGAACCTCTGCTCGTGATCGGGCGACACAGCGAAGGCGTGGACGGTCCCCTCGTTTTGAAGCGTATTCCTCGAAATAAATACTTCCTTCAAGAATGTCCCGTCGAGCCGAAACACCTGGAACCGATTGTTCGAGCGGTCGGCGACATACAGCAGATCGTCATTCGTCACCAACACGGCGTGAACGGGGTTGTTGAAACCGTCCGGCGGTGGTCCCTTAACGAGCTGCGCACGCGGTGGGAACTTCAGAGTATCGTCGGGTCTTTTCCCGTATGCGCCCCAGTGGCGCTTGTACGCGCCGGTGTCGGCGTCAAAAACGATGACGCGGTGATTGAAGTATCCGTCAGCCACAAACAGCTCGTTGGTCTTCCGGTACACGAACAGGCCAGCGGGGCCGCCGAGGTTCTCGGTGTCGTTGCTGCCACGGTTCTTCCCCGCATGCCCGATCTGCATGAGGAATTTGCCCTTGTTCGTAAACTTCAGTATCTGGTTATCCTCCTTGGCGCTTCCGCTCAGCCAGACGTTGTCCTTGTAGTCGACGAAGATTCCGTGCTCCGCGGTAGGCCATTCCCAGCCCTGGCTCGCGCCACCCCAGGCTTGGAGGAACTTTCCGTTCGTGTCGAACTCGACGACCGGTGGGGCGGGAATACAGCACTCCGACTGTGGGGGTTGGAGCGCGGCACCCTTCTCGCCATCAGGAATGGTCGCTGGGCGGTGGAAGACCCAGACGTTGTCGTGGGAATCGACAGCCAGCCCGCCGACCTGTCCGGTTACCCATTGATTTGGCAGCGCCTGCGACCAAAGCGGATCCGGTTCAAATAGCGGAACCTGCGTCCGGTTCGCCTCGCCGGCAGCTGGCCGCTCCACCAGCGCGATGGCGATTGCAACAACCACGACTCCAGCTCCTCCGAGCGCCCGCACTCTGCCTCTCATAAGCCTCCTTTATGTCAGTTGCGTGCCGCTTCTGAGATCCAGTGACTCAGTTCACGGCCTAATCATCTAACCATGCTGGCAATCAACAAGCAAACCGCACCCCGCTAAATCGCTGACAAAGCCGACCGATGCGACGATGTCGCGCGATCTTGCTGCGCGGCGGCCCGGGGCGCGTCACCCCCATTGACGGTCTTACCAAGGTGATCGACCGACCAGTCGCGAAGCTCACGCCGGGTTATTGGCGCTAATCTGCACCGGGAATCCGTCCGGATCGAGTACATGAAAACCGAAGTTGCCTCCCGGCTGGTCGATCGGAGTCGCTCCACGCGCCTTGAGATCCGCGGTCACTGAGTCCTTGCTAAAATTGTCCACGCCGATGGCAAAATGATCGACCTTGGCTGCCGGATTGCCGGGTCGCAGCACCAGAAAATTCTTCCCCAGTATGAGCTGGTTGTTTCCATCCCGTTTGTTCACCGGGCAACCGAACACGCGTTGGTAGAAATCGGTAGAGCGTTGGAGGTTGCTGACGAAAACAGAGATGTGATTGACACTGTTAGCCTGGAATCCTGCTGCTGACGCCGTGGTCGAGCTGGCTGCCAGTAACGCCAATCCCTGGACCAAATCTCGTCGTGACATTTTTCCATTTTCGTAAGCTTCCAACAGCTTCGAAATCGTGCTCTTCATCGGAACCTCCTATGGCGTTCGCACAGAATTTGTTCGAACTCCACGAGCTTACTCCTCGTCACGCCCTAAAACCAGCGGGCCCCCGACCCTCAGCGTGTAACAACCAACAACCAAGCGGCTTCAGGCCGGTACCCCCCTCGGCATCGCCAAGCGAGGAAGGAGTGGAGGAATTCACCGGCAGGCCAGTCTGGTCGATGTGGTATGTTCGTCCAAGCAGCGGAGACCGAGGTGCTGGAACATTTCGACGTGTTGATCGTGGGTGCGGGCTTATCCGGCATCGACGCGGCTTATCACTTACAGAAAATCTGCCCGACCAAGAGCTATGTCATCCTCGAGCAGCGTGAACGCATCGGCGGAACATGGGACCTGTTCCGGTATCCGGGCGTCCGTTCGGACTCCGACATGCTGACCATGGGGTATTCGTTCCGCCCTTGGACGAGCCCGAAAGCGATTTGTTCCGGGGAAGATATCCGCGATTACATCACAGCTACTGCGGGTGAAGAAGGAATCGACGGTCACATCCGTTTCCATCATCGGATTCAACGCGCTGCCTGGTCCTCACAAGAGGCGAAGTGGACCGTCGAAGCGGTGCGCAAACGGCGAGGCGGAGGTGACGAGCCGGTGAAGCTGACCTGCTGCTTCTTGTTTTCGTGTGCGGGATATTACCGGTATTCCGCCGGGTACCTGCCCGAATTTCCCGACCTGGACTGCTTCAAAGGGCGTATCGTTCATCCACAAGCCTGGCCCGAGGACGTGAACTACGCCGGCAAACGGGTCGTCGTTATCGGCAGCGGGGCGACAGCCATGACGCTCCTACCCGCGATCGCGAAGACTGCCGGCCACGTGACGATGCTCCAGCGCTCGCCGACCTATGTCATTTCGGCGCCCGACGAAGATCCGATCGCGAATTGGCTGCGCGGCGTGCTTCCGGCAATGTGGGCCTATCGGCTGAGCAGGTGGAAGAACATCACCTTGATGATGTGCGTCTACCAACTGGCCCGCCGCTACCCGAATCTCGTAAAGGCCGGGCTCATCAGGAAAGTACGCCGGGAATTGGGCGCTGAGTACGATGTGGCAACCCACTTCACGCCGCGCTACAACCCTTGGGAACAGCGCCTTTGTCTGGTGCCGAACGGCGATCTATTTTGGGCGATCCGATCGGGGAGCGCCAGCGTGGTTACCGATGAGATCGACAGGTTCGTTGAAAGGGGCCTCCGGCTCAAATCGGGTAAGCAACTCGAAGCCGATATCGTCGTCACTGCGACGGGCCTTGTGCTCGAGGCGTTCGGCGGGGCTGAGCTTTCCGTCGACGGGCGCAGCGTCGATCCTGGCAAGACCTTGGCTTACAAAGGCGTGATGATGTCAGGCGTGCCCAACTTCGCTTCCGTGTTCGGCTATATCAACGCGTCGTGGACGCTGAAAGCCGACTTAATCTGCTCCTATGTGTGCCGGTTGATCAACTTCATGGACCGGAAAGGCGTGCGTCAGGTAAGGCCCGCGAGCCTCGATGCGAAAGCCGAGGCCCCTTTCGTGGGGAACTTCACTCCGGGTTACATGCGACGCGCGCTCGCGAGTTGGCCCAAACAGGGTTCCAAGTCGCCGTGGCGCGTTTATCAGAACTACATCCGCGACACCATCAGCCTGAAATGGAGTTCGATTGACAACGACCAGTTGGAGTTCTCGAACCCGCCCACGAACGGGTCGGCGGCGCTTCCCGACGACCTCGTCCACATGGTCCGGTAGAGGCGTTATCCCCACCGGCCTCCGGACCCCGACCTGACAACTATCGGTCAATTTCCAGGTTAAGCCGGCTTCTCCTAGCCAGAATCCGCCGAACGCCGGAGCTGTTGGGTGATACGGCGTTGGACCGGTGTCAGCAGCGGTGTCAGCAGCCAGGGGCTGAGTAATCACCCCCTGATTCGGTTCCGGTCCCAGGCAGAATCGCAAGAGCAGCCCCGACGTGCGGACATGACCGGCAAGCTCCGGCAAGCCGAGTTCAGCTTTATCATGCTTTAGCAAGCAACTCATTTCTACCGAGCATCGGGAAGACTCCGAGCATGGGAA